>NZ_JBHXME010000006.1:0-157482 GCF_042721125.1 Streptomyces sp. NPDC058469 | reverse complement strand
CCACGACCCCGACCCACCAACCCACCTGCGGGCGCCGCAGGCACCCCGCACTTCGCCCCTGACAACGCCCGCGCACCGAGACCCCAACCCCCGCGCCACGCGCCCCGGATCACCCGATATGGGCGATTCCCATGGCACCCTGTCCGTCGTCATCGCCCGCACTTCCGAAGGTGAGCACCATGACCGTCCTTCACCTGGAGCACTCCTCCCACACCCACGCGCACGGCCCGGACTGCGGGCACGCCGCGGTGCCGCACGGTGACCATGTCGACTACGCGCACGACGGTCATCTGCACCGCGAGCACGGCGGCCACTGGGACGAGTGCGAGCCGGGCGGCCACGTCGCCCACCAGGAGCACACGCACCGGCACGGCCAGGACTGCGGGCACGAGAGCGTGCTGCACGGTGACCACGTCGACTATGTGCACGACGGTCACCGGCACGCCCTGCACGACGGTCACTGGGACGACCACTGAGCCGACGCCCATGGCCCGAAGCGGCCTGGAACCACTGACGCACAGCTCCCCGTCGCCCGGCGCGGGGAGCTGTCGGCCTATGGTGGCCCCGGTCACGTTTCGTTCCCCTACTGGACGACATACCGACCGGTCGGCATGATGGGTCGAGACGTGTTCATCCGTTCGTAGGAGTGATGTATGAGCCCCGACCACCCGCCCGGACTCGATCTCGACCGGCTGCGCGGTCTGCTCGACCGCGAGCGGCCGGGGCTGGCGACCGGCGCCCTGTCCGGCCGGCTGATCGAGGGCGGACGGTCGAACCTCACGTACGCGGTCACCGACGGCACCGAGAAGTGGGTCGTACGGCGCCCCCCGCTCGGCCATGTACTGGCCACCGCGCACGACATGAAGCGCGAGCACCGCGTGATCAGCGCCCTGCACCCGACGAACGTGCCGGTACCGAAACCCATCCTCCTGTGCGAGGACGACAAGGTGCTCGGAGCGCCGTTCTACGTCATGGAGTTCGTCGAGGGCACGCCGTACCGCACCGCCGACGAACTCGTCCCGATCGGCCCGGAGCGCACCCGGGGCGCGGTGCTCGAACTGGTCGACACGCTGGTCGAGTTGCACGCGGTGGACCCCGCCGAGGTGGGCCTCGCGGACTTCGGCCGGCCCGAGGGTTTCCTGGACCGCCAACTGCGGCGCTGGGGCAAACAGTTGGCCGCCTCCCGCAACCGCGAGCTGGCCGGGGTCGAGGAGTTGCACGCGGCCCTCGGCCGCCGCCTGCCCGACTCCCCCGCACCGGCGGTCGTGCACGGCGACTACCGCCTCGACAACGTGCTGATCGGCGAAGACGACAAGATCAAGGCCATCCTCGACTGGGAGATGTCCACGCTCGGCGACCCGCTCACCGACCTGGGCCTGCTGGTGATGTACAGCATCCCGCTGGACCTGCCCAACTCCCCCATTTCCACGACCGCTTCGGCCCCGGGGCACCCGGCACCGGCCGAGCTGATCGAGCGGTACGCCGCGCGCTCGGGGCGCGACGTGTCGGCGGTCGCCTGGTACACGGCGTTCGCGTGGTTCAAGCTCGCCGTGATCCTGGAGGGCATCCACTACCGCTACACCCTGGGCCAGACCGTCGGGCGCGGCTTCGACCGCATCGGCGAGCTGGTTCCCGTCTTCATCGAGCACGGCCTGACCACCCTTCAGGAGGGCTGATCCACCATGGACTTCGCGTTCGACGCACACACCGAGGAACTGCGCGCCAAGCTCCTGGCCTTCATGGACGAGTACGTCTATCCGGCCGAGCCCGTCGCCGAGGAGCAGCGCGCGCAGCTCGCCTCGCCCTGGGACACCCCTGCCGTGGTCGGGGAGTTGAAGGCGGAGGCGCGCAGGCAGGGCCTGTGGAACCTCTTCCTGCCCGACGCCGAGTACGGCGGCGGCCTGACCAACCTTCAGTACGCCCCCCTCGCCGAAATCACCGGCCGCTCCCCGCACTTGGCGCCCACCGCGCTGAACTGCGCGGCGCCGGACACCGGCAACATGGAGGTGCTCTACCAGTTCGCGGACGAGCAGCAAAAGAAGCAGTGGCTGGAGCCGCTGCTCGCCGGTGAGATCCGCTCGGCGTTCGCGATGACCGAGCCGGAGGTGGCCTCCTCGGACGCCACGAACATCACCACGCTCATCGAGCGCGACGGCGACGACTACGTCATCACGGGCCGCAAGTGGTACATCTCCGGGGCGATGAACCCCGACTGCAAGATCTTCATCGTGATGGGCAAGACGGACCCGGACGGCGCCGACATCCGCCGCCAGCAGTCCATGATCCTGGTCCCGCGCGACACCCCGGGCGTCACGGTCAAGCGGGCGATGCAGGTCTTCGGCTACGAGGACCACTCCCACGGCGGCCACGCCGAGGTCGTCTTCGACCACGCGCGCGTGCCGGTGACGAACCTGATCGGCGAGGAGGGCGGCGGCTTCGCCATCGCCCAGGCGCGGCTCGGTCCTGGCCGTATCCACCACTGCATGCGGCTGATCGGCATGGCCGAGCGGGCGATCGAGCTGATGTGTCAACGGGCCGTCTCCCGCGTCGCGTTCGGCAAGGCGCTGGCCCAACAGGGCGTCGTCCACAACTGGATCGCGGACGCCCGGGTCGCCGTCGAGCAGCTGCGGCTGCTGGTCCTGAAGACGGCGTGGATGATGGACACCGTCGGCAACAAGGGTGCCCACGCGGAGATCCAGGCCATCAAGATCGCCACGCCCCGCACGGTCGTCGGCATCCTCGACCGGGCGATCCAGCTGCACGGCGCGGGCGGTGTGAGCCAGGACTTCCCGCTGGCCGAGCTGTACGCGAGCGCCCGCACCCTGATGCTGGCCGACGGCCCGGACGAGGTGCACCAACGCTCGCTGGCGCGCCGGGAGTTGAAGACGTACCTGTAGTGCGCGAGGAGTTGGAGGGGTGTGCACCCGGTATACGTATCCGGTGTGCGCACCCCTCCAGCTCCGTTCCCCCGAGGTGAGTGGTCAGTTGGGCGTGCTCGCCTTCAGCGTCCAGCCCTGGCGGCAGGTGTGGCCGAAGGTGCCGATGTCGCAGCCCTCGACGGTGAAGACGTAGGCGCCGGTGTTCCGCTCCAGCACCCGGATCCGGCCGGACGTCCCGCCGCCGAACTCGCGCTGGGTGCCCCCGGGGTCGGAGGCGCTCGTCCAGCGGACCAGGAACGAGTCGTAGCGGTGCTCCGGGGCCGTCGTACCCCAGTTGAAGTAGGCGTAGCCGCTGTCTTCCCACGCGGCGACGACCATGTTGGAGCCCTGGCGCGGCGACCAGGTGGCGGTGCCGTAGGTGAAGTACTGGCGCTTTCCGGCGTACACGTTGTTCAGGTAGACGTCCCTGGTGCCGCTGGTCGGGCAGCCCAGCCAGCCGCCGGCTCCGCCGAGCGCGCTCCAGCGCTGGTAGATGTGGGGCTCGTTCACCGCGGTACCGCACGCGGCCCGGGCGGGTGTCTGCGCCGCGGCCGGTACGGCCGCCGTGCCGCCGAGTGCGAGCAGGGAGCCCAGGACAACGCCGGTCAGGCGCCGCTTCGTTGACAGCATGGTGTTTCCCCCGTTGGTTCCTGTCGGTCGGTCCGGCGATGCGTCCGCCGTTCCGCTGCTACGAGCATCACGGTGCCGACGGCCGGGAGTTGAGGGGAAGCCCTCGGGCGGCGCCGGGGACTTCTCCCGGGTGGACCGGGAAGCGTTCCCGGGACACCCGGGCGACGGGCCTCCACGATGGGACGCATGGACGACCGCGACGGGCGCACACCGCTACGCACGACGACGGCGTACGTGCTCCTGGGGCTGGCGGCACTCCAAGTGGCGGTCGGGGCGGTCGCGTTGGCGGCGGCCGGGGTCTCCGCCGCGGACGTGATCCGCTACGACATGGTCGTCGACCTGGCGGTCGGTCTCGCCTACCCGGTCTGCGGCACGGTGATCGCGCTGCACCGGCCGCGCAATCCCATCGGCTGGCTGCTGATCGCGTACGGGGTGGGTCACGCGTTCACAGGGATGTCGATCGGGCTGGCCGTGCAGGGGCTACGGCTGGGCTGGTCCCCCGAGTTGCTGCACGCGCTCACGACCGTCGGCCGCCACACCTGGATCCTCGGCAGCTCCACGGCGTTCGTGCTCGTGTTCTTCCTGTTCCCCGACGGCCGGCTGCCCGACCGCCGCTGGCGCTGGGCCCTGGTCGCCCAACTCCTGTCCTCCCCGCTCGACTTCGCCATCTGGGCGCGGGACGACTGGGGGCTGTTCCGCGGCACACCGGCCCAGCCGTCGTACCTCCCGGTGCCGGACGGCTGGATGCCCGCCCTGCGCGACATCGAGACCGCCAAGGCCTGCCTGGTGCTGGCCGCCGTGTTCGCGGTCATGTTCGTCCGCTACCGGCGCGGCGGGGAGCAGGACCGCCGCCGCCTGCTGTGGCTGATCGCGGGGATGCTGCCGCTGGCGTTGAGCGTGGCCCTGCAGATCCTGGGCTTCCCGGCGGTCTACACGTCGTGCTGCACCCTGTTCCTGCCGACCGCCATCATGATCGCCGTGGTCCGCGAGGAGTTGCTCGACATCCGCCTCGTCGTCTCCCGCAGCCTGCTCTACGGCGCGCTCACGGTCGGCGTGGCCATCACCTACGTCGGTCTCGTCACCTCCGTCCAGGCCCTCCTCAACCCCGACCCCGCGCTGCTCGGCCCAGCACTGATCGCCGTCACCCTCGCCCTCGGTTTCGAACCCGCCCGCCGCCTCCTCCAGCGCATGGTCGACCGCGCCCTGTACGGCGACCGGCACGACCCGGTGCGCGCGGTCTCCCGCATCGGCGAACGGCTGGCCGGCACCGGCGTCGGCGCGGTCCCGGAGGCGGTGGGCGAGGCACTGCGGCTGCCGTACGTGTGCGTGGAGTCGAAGTCCGGGGTGACGGACGGGAGTTGGGGAGAACCGGGAGAGCGCATCCACGCCATACCGCTGGACTACGACGGCCGGACCGTCGGCGCGCTGGTGATCGGGCTGCGCCCCGGCGAACAGCAGCCCGACACCGCCGACCTGGCCGTCCTGGAGCTGCTCGCCGTACCGCTGGCCGCCGCACTGCACGCCACCGACCTCACCCGGCAGTTGCAGCACTCCCGCGAGCGGATCGTGGCCGCGCGCGAGGAGGAGCGGCGCCGGATCCGCCGCGATCTGCACGACGGGCTCGGGCCCACCCTCGCCGGAGCCGCCTTCCAGGCCGACGCCGTACGCAATCTGCTCACGTTCGATCCGGAACGGGCGGCGGCGCTGCTCGTCGAGTTGCGCTCCGAGGTCGGGGGCGCGGTCGCGGAGGTACGCCGGCTGGTGGATGGTCTACGGC
The DNA here is from genome assembly GCF_042721125.1 of Streptomyces sp. NPDC058469. Taxonomy (NCBI): domain Bacteria; kingdom Bacillati; phylum Actinomycetota; class Actinomycetes; order Kitasatosporales; family Streptomycetaceae; genus Streptomyces; species Streptomyces sp. NPDC058469. Next base: position 152,157 of record NZ_JBHXME010000006.1, on the reverse strand, counting down.
CGCCGGATCTGGACCAGTTGGGGCTGCTGGGCGCGTTGCGGGAACGTGCGGTGCGGCTGTCCTGGCGGGCGGACGGCACCCCGATCCAGGTCCGGGTCCGGGCACCGGAGCGGCTGCCCGCGCTGCCCGCCGCCGTCGAGGTGGCCGCGTACCGCATCGCGATCGAGGCGCTGACCAACGCGGCCCGGCACGCCCGGGCCTCCCACGTGGACCTGCGTATCGAGATCGGCGACGGACTGCGCCTGGAGGTGTGCGACGACGGTTCGCCGGTGGACGAGGAGACCGCGTGGACGCCGGGCGTGGGCATCACGTCGATGCAGGAGCGCGCGGCGGAGTTGGGCGGCCGTTGCGTGGCGGGGCAGGGGCGGGTGGTGGCGACGCTGCCGTTGGGAGAGGCGATGTGATGGGGCGAGACCCTGTGGTCGAAGTGGACGATGCCGACGCGCTGCGGGTCGTGCTCGCCGACGATCACCCCGTGGTCCGTACGGGACTTGCCGCACTCCTGGAGTCCGTGCGGGACGGGACCCCGCGGGTGCGGGTCGTCGGGGTCGCCGCGAGCGGGCGGGAGGCGGTACGGGCGGCGGTGACCCTGCGTCCGCACGTGGTGGTGATGGACATCCGGATGCCCGACCTCAACGGCATCGAGGCGACCCGGGAGATCGGGCGGGTGGCCCCCCGGGTGGCCGTGCTGATGCTCACCATGGTCGAGGAGGACGACTCGGTGTTCGCCGCGATGCGGGCGGGCGCCCTGGGCTATGTCCTCAAGGGTGCGGGCCAGGACGAGATCGTCCGGGCGATCCGGGCGGTGGCCGCCGGTGAGGCCATCTTCGGCCCCGGTGTCGCGAGGCGCGTGCTCGGACACCTCAGCAGACCCCCCGACCGACCCGACCCGTGCCCGGCACTCACCCCGCGCGAACGGGACGTCCTCGCCCTGATCGCCGACGGCCGGCCCAACTCGACGGTGGCCACCCGCCTGGGCCTGTCCCCGAAGACGGTCAGCAACCACCTGTCCGCGGTCCTGGCCAAGCTGGGCGTCGCGGACCGCGCGGAGGCGGTGACCTGGGCCCGGGAGGCGGGGCTCGCCCGCCCGCCGGACGCGTGAGCGCGGATCAGGGGCGCAGCGCCCGCATCAGCAGGTCCGCGAGGTGGTCGGCGACCTCCTGGGGGGTGAGCGGGCCGCCCGGGCGGTACCAGGTCGACAGGTGGTGGACCGAGCCGAAGTGGTAGTCGACGACGAGGTCCGCCGGGGTCGCCGTCGAGAAGACGCCCTCGCGCTGGCCCTCCTCGACGAGCCCGCGGAAGCGTTCGTGGTAGCGCCGGCGCTCGGCGCGCACCTGCTTGTTCTTCTCCGGACTGAGGTGGTGCATGGACCGGAAGAAGATCGACGCGTCGTCGAGGTTGTCGATCGTCGTCACGACGACGTCCGCCGCGGCGGCGCGCAGCCGCTTCTCGATCGGCTCGTCGGCGGTCGCGAACACCTCCAGGCGCTCCTGCTGGACGCGCAGCACGCGCGCGTACACCTCGTGCAGGAGATCGTCCTTGGAGCCGAAGTAGTGGTAGAGCGCCCCCTTGGTGACGCCCGCGGCCTCGACGATCTCCTGCACCGAGGTGCGGTCGTAGCCCTGCTCGGCGAAAAGCCTGGTGGCGGCGGCGAGGAGCCGCTGCGGGACGGGAGCCCCGTCTCCGTCGGTCGTCCTGGGCACTGCCGCCACCTGCCTTTTCTGGCTGTTTACTCGCTGTCGTGCGACCGGGAACGCAGTTCCCGCCGGAGGATCTTCCCACTTGCCGTCTTGGGCAGGTCGGGCAGGATCTCCACCTGGCGCGGGTATTTGTAGGCGGCCAGTCTCTCCTTGCAGTACACGGCGAATTCATCGGGGTCGGTTTCGGCGCCCGGACGGAGGCTGATGTACGCCTTCACGGTCTCGCCCCGGTACCCGTCGGGCACCCCGACGACGGCCGCCTCGCGCACCGCCGGGTGGGTGTACAGCACGTCCTCGACCTCGCGCGGCCACACCTTGAAGCCGGACGCGTTGATCATGTCCTTCTTGCGGTCGACGACGTACAGCCAGCCCTGCGGGTCCATGAACCCGATGTCGCCGGTGCGCAGTTCGCCGTCCGGGAAGGTCTCGGCGGTGGCCTCGGGGCGCCGCCAGTATCCGGGCACGACCTGCGGCCCGCGTACGACGATCTCGCCCTGCTCCCCGAAGGGCACCTCCTCGCCCTGGTCGTCGACGATCCGTACGACCGTGTTCGGCCCCGGCGCGCCGACGGCCAGCGTCCCGGAGGCCGGGTCGACGGGCGCTTCCAGGTCCTGCGGCACGGACGCGCAGGGTGCGGTGCACTCGGTGAGGCCGTAGCCGTTGCGGATGTAGGGCCCGAAGCCGGCCCGGAACTTCTCCACCAGGGCGGGCGGCAGGGGCGCGCCGCCGGAGGAGATGTTCACGAAGGACGAGAAGTGGTCGGGTGTGACCGCCGGGTGCGCGGCCAGCGCCATGAAGGCCGTCGAGGGGCCGACGGTGTAGGCGGGCCGGTGTTCGACGAACGCGTCGAGGACGACACCCGACTCGAAGCGGTACGCGAGGACGAGCAGGCCCGCGCTGTTGAGGCACGCGGCGAGTTCGCAGACCATCCCGGTGATGTGGAACAGCGGAGCCATCGCGAAGTAGACGGGAGCCTCGGGCAGCCGCAGGCCCGTCCGCTGCCGTTCCGCGTTGGTCATGATGTTGCCGTGGGTGTTGGTGGCCCCCTTGGGGGCGCCGCTGGTACCCGAGGTGTAGCTGATGAGCGCGATGTCGGACGGACCGAGGTCGCGGCCCCCGGGCGCCGGGTTCCCCTGCCGGGCGACGGCCACCAGGTCGTCGGCGTCCTCCGCCTGCGGGAGCCGCTCGAAGGTGAGCACGCGCGCGTCGTCGCGGGTCTGGAAATCCAGCTCGCAGCCGGTGAGCACGATCGGCACCGGCGTGCCGCTCTCCGCGACCGCGGCGACCGTCTCGCGCAGATACGACTCCCAGGCGCGGTCGGAGCAGATCAGCGCGGTCACCTCACCGTCCCGCAGGACGTGGGTGACCTCCCCCGACTTGTACATCGGGTTGACGGGGACGACGATCGCGCCGGCCTTCCAGGCGCCGAGCAGGGCGAGCACGAAGTGCGGCGAGTTCTGCAGCAGGATCGCCACCCGGTCGCCGCGCTCCAGGCCCCGGGCGGCGAGATGCCCGGCGACGGAGTCGCTCAGCTCGTCGACCTCGCGATAGCTGAGCCGCCCGTCGAAGTAGGCGAGCGCGGTGCGGTCCGGGTGCTCCGCGGTGACCGCGCGGAAGGCGTGCACCAGGGAGTCAGGAGGGCTGATCGGGGCCTTCTGCGCCTCGTTGAGCAGACCCAGCCAGGGCTTGGCGGCATACAGGGAGTCGGTCACTCTCCGGCCTCCCACTTCTGCTGGATGTGGTTCATGGTGGTCAGCCAGCGATCCGGTTCGGTGGCCCTGGCCTGGTAGTACCCGGCGACCTCAGGATGCGGCAGGATCAGAAAACGCTCCTCCGCGATCCCCTTCATCAGAGCGTCAGCAACGGCGTCGGGCTCAATGGCGGTCGGCTGAAGCACCAGGTCACCCGCGCTGCCGGTGGCGGCCAGCATGTCGGTGCGCACACCTTGCGGACAGATCGCGTGGACCTTGATCCCCCGGTGCCGATACGTCAGGGACAGCCACTCGGCGAAGGCGTACGCACCGTGCTTGGTGACGCTGTAGGGCGCGGCCCCGATCATGGTGAGCAGCCCGGCCGCCGACACGGTGGACACGAACCGCCCGCCGCCCCGCTCCAGCCACCCCGGAATCAACGCCTCGGCGGCCCGCACATGAGCCATGACGTTCACGTCCCAGGCCAGCGCCCAGACGTCCTCCCCGGCCGCTTCCGACCCACCGGAGCCGACCCCGGCATTGGCGCAGTAGATGTCGACGGTCCCACCGAGAGCGTCCCGGGCCTCACCGACGACGACGGAGGCGTCCCCGGGTACAGCGATCGCCCCGATCTCATCGGCGACGGCTTTCGCACGGTCGGCATCAAGGTCGTTCACAACGACCCGGGCCCCTTCGGCAGCGAACCGCCGCGCGAGCGCAGCCCCGATGCCACCCCCAGCCCCCGTGACGACTACCCCGGCACCCTGAACGGCTTCCACCATCGGTCTCCTTCGACTGCGGCTCCACTGCCCAGACAGACTAACCGGTCGGTATGTATCACCGGAAGAGGAGTTTGCCCTTAGGGGCGCGGGGAACGGCGCGAGCAACCACAACGGACCCGCACCCTACGAACGACATGCGGCAGCGCCTACCGTGCCCACATGCCCCTCACCAGACGAACCCTCCTGGCAGCAACCCCGGCGGCAACCCTCACCCAAGCAACCACCAAGCCCCAGAACCTACGCACCGGCTTCGACCAACTGGCCGCACACGATTACGCCCAGCTCAGCAACCAACGAATCGGCATCGTCACCAACCCCACCGGCATCACCAGAGACACCCATCACATCGTCGACGTCATGCACGCCAGCCCCCACGTGAACCTAGTGGGGGTCTTCGGCCCCGAACACGGCTTCCGAGGCACCGCCCAAGCAGGCGGCTCCGAGGGCTACTACACCGACCCGGCAACCAAACTCCCGGTCTACGACACGTACTTGAAGAGCGGCCAGCCGCTCGCCGACATCTTCAGGACCTCCGCCGTGGACACCGTCGTCTTCGACATCCAGGACGTCGGCGCCCGTTTCTACACGTACATCTGGACCCTGTACGACTGCATGGAGGCGGCCCAGCTCGCCGGCAAACGCTTCGTCGTGCTCGACCGCCCCAACCCGGTGACCGGCCGCAGCGCCCAAGGCCCGGTCCTGCACAGGGAGTTCGCGACCTTCGTCGGCAGACAGCCGATCGCACAGGCGCATGGGATGACGGTCGCCGAGCTGGCCCGGTTGTTCAACGGGGAGTTCCTGACGACACCCGTACCGCTGGAGACCGTACTGATGACGGGCTGGAAGCGGTCGGAGTTCTACGACGCCTGGTCGCTTCCGTGGGTGCCGCCCAGCCCCAACATGCCGACGCCGGACACCGCGCTCGTGTATTCGGGGACGTGTCTCTTCGAGGGGACGAACCTGTCCGAGGGGCGCGGCACCACCCGACCCTTCGAACTGCTCGGCGCTGAGGGGATCGACGGGCGTTGGGCGGCCCAGGTGAATCAACTCGGGCTGCCCGGTGTGCACTTCAGGGAGGCGTACTTCGCACCGACGTTCTCCAAGTTCCAGGGCAAGACCGTCGGCGGGGTCCAGATCCATGTGCACGACCGGGCCGCGTACGACCCCGTGCGCACCGGGATCGCGCTGCTGGTGACCGCCAAGAAGGTGTGGAGCGGCTTCAGTTGGCGTTCCGACAACTGGATCGACAAGCTCACCGGGTCCGCCCGGGTGCGTACGGCGATCGACGCGGGCGCGAGCGCCGACGAGGTGGTGGCGGGCTGGCAGGAGGAGTTGAGGGCCTTCCGGCGGGTTCGAACTGAATACCTCCTCTACAAGTGACTCGCGACGTATGGCCAATCTTCACCGGTAGCGGGACGATGCGCCCACATCGCACCACTACGGGGAACAAGGAGGCCGGTCATGGCGGATCCGGCGATGAGCGTGAGTCCCTACTGGGAGTTGACCTTCGACGCCGACGGGGACGTCGACCAGGGAGAACGCGACCGGCTGCTGCGCGAGGTGCGGCAGCGCGGGGTCGCCGACCTGATCGTCTTCTCGCACGGGTGGAACAACCAACGCGCCGGCGCGACCCGGCTCTACAGCCGCTTCTTCGCCCCGATTCCGCGCCTCGCGCCCAAGGCCGCGATCGGGTACGTAGGCGTCATCTGGCCATCCATGGAGTTCCCGGACCAGCCGATTCCGGATTTCTCGCGGTCGGCCGTGGCCGCGGCACAACCATTGGCCGTGGCCGCCTCCGAGCCGGCGGCGTCTCCCGCGCTCGACGCCGACACCCGGCACGCGCTCCTCGACGCCTTCCCCGGCAAGGCGCCGGTGATCGACCAGATCGCCCGGATGCTGGACCAACAGCCGTCCCAGGACGCCGAGTTGGAGGAGTTCGGGCGGCTGGTGCGGACGCTGGTGGAGGTGGTGCCGCCGGGGCCGCAGGCGTTGTTCGGTGCGGACACGCTGGCGGAGGGAGTGCCGCAGTGCGAGCCGCGGATGTTCGCCGTCGGCTGCACGGCCGAGGTGTGCGAGCAGTTCGCGCAGGCGCTGGCCCACCTCGCGGCCCCGCAATCTCCGGGCCCGGTAACGGAGTTCGCGCTGTCGAACCCGTGGAAGGGTGCGCGGGAGCTGCTGCGGCAGGCGGCCTACTTCGCGATGAAGAGACGCGCGGGCACGGTCGGTGAGCGGGGTCTCGGCCCGGCGATCGGGCGGCTCGCGGCGGTGGCGCCGGAGGTGCGGGTGCATCTCGTGGGGCACAGCTTCGGCGGGCGTCTGGTGTCGTTCGCGCTCCGGGGTCTGCCCGAGGGAGTGCACTCGGTCAAGTCGGTGACGCTGCTCCAAGGGGCCTTCTCCCACTACGCGTTCGCGGCCCGGCTGCCGGACGACCCGCGTACCGGAGGTGTGCTGCAGGGCCAGCAGAACCGCGTCGACGGGCCGTTGGTGTGCTGCTACTCGCACTGCGACTCGGCGCTCGGCACGATCTACCCGCTGGCCTCGCGGATGGCGGACGACGACTGCTCGTTCGCCGCCGTCGACATCGGCCGGGTACTGGGCGACAAGTGGGGCGCGATGGGCCACGACGGGGTGCGGGCGGTGCCGGGCACCCACTCACTGAACCTGGCCGACGCCCTCAACTCCCCACTGCCTGCGTCGGGTTGTGTGAACGTCGACACCAGTGCGGTGGTGTGTCACGGCGATCCGCCGACGGGCGCGCACGGCGACATCGTGCATCCCGAACTCGCCCGGGTGGTGCTGGCGGCGGGCCGGATCGTCCGGCCCGCCGCAGCATCGGCGTCACCGGTGTGACGTGTACTCCACCACTTGCTGGAAGGTGGGCCGGTTCTGCCAACTGATGTTGGAGTGCTTGATGCCGCCGAGCGTCCGCTGGACGATCGAGTCGGCGCACCACTGGTCGCCCGCCGAGCACAGGGTGTCGCCCGGGTAGACCTGGGCCGCCGTCTGGCCGGCCGCGGTCTTCAGGGTGCTGATCAGGACGTCCCGGCAGGCGCTGAGGCTGCCGCCGCCGCAGTACTTCTGGTCGAGGCCGCCCTGCACGGTCTGCCCCAGCACCGCCCTGATGTCCTTGTCGACATAGCTCCACCAGCCGTACTGGAAGGAGCTACCGGCGTGTGCGCCGGTCGGGCCGTGTGCGGCCGACGGTGTCTCGTCGATGTACAGGTTGTTGGTGAAGGCCGTGTACAGGTCGGTGCCGAGGCCCGGTTGGAACTCGGCCTGCACGAGGGCCGGCCACCACGCGTCCAGGATGCGGATCGCGTCGGCGTTGGCGTAGGTCTTCGAACCGGCCGACGTCTCGGTGCGTTTGGCGCCCGCCGTGACCCACGCGGACAGTTTGCTGACCGCCGCCGCTGCCGTGGTGTCGGTCACCGTGGAGCTGTTGATGACCTGGAGGAGTTTCGGCAGGACGTCCTCGGCCCGCAGATCTTCGAGGGAGGCGTCCGACATCGCCTTCACCAGCGCGGTTCTGGTGACACCGCCCGCCGCGACCAGTTTCTTGACGCGGTCGTCGAGCAGATTGCCTCGATGGACCGAACCGTCGCCCCAGGAGGCGGTGGTGTAGTCGTCGGCCTGTTTGTTGTTCCAGGAGATGTAGTAGTCCTGGTCGATGGAGTTGGGGTGCTGGGACGCCGGTGTGTAGTCGGCGGTGTTGGTGGTCGGGTCCCAGTTCTTCCACTCGTAGGTCGACTGCCCCCACACCGGGAACTCGGCGTCGACACCGCTCGCGCGGACCGGGTTGTCACCGCTGTTGTAGTACGCGGTGTGCTGGGAGTCGGCGTAGAACCAGTTGAACGTGAAGTTGATGTGCTGCGCCGCGGTCTGGAAGGTCTGCGGACTCTTCACGTAGTCCGGGTCGTTGAGCATCTGGAAGCCGATGATCGAGTCGGCCTCGTGCATGTAGGACGAGCGCAGGGTGGTGTAGGCGACCTTTTTGCCGCCGACCGTCGCTCTGTATTCGACCGGCCCGTACTTCGTTTTCCAGACCTTCATCGTGTACGACCCCGCCGCGGTGCCGTCGGCGGTGGTGGGCTTCCAGGAGTTGGCCTGGTCGACCTCGTCCATGGCGGTGCAGGTGCCGTGGAAGAGGTAGTGGTAGTCGTCCGTGCACAGTTCGACGGCGTAGGTGTCGATGATGTCCTGGCCGGAGGTGGTCGCGCTCCACGAGTAGTCCTGGCCGCGGCCGAGTTCGACGTACATGCTCAGGCCCGCGAAGGAGGCGCCGCGGGCGCTGATGCCCGGGCCCTGGATCTCCTGGAGCATGAGCAACTGCGGTGCGAAGTAACCGGTCTGGGGTCCGAAGACGGCGATCGGATGGCCGCTCGCGGTGTATTTGCCGCTCACCACAAGGGCGTTGGACATGCCGCGCTTGGCCGAGCTGAGGGCGGTCGTTGCCGCCGCCTTGGACGCGGCGGTGGCGCTCGCGCCGGCTCCGGTGCCGGTGGCGTCGTAGACCAGTGGCTGCTGGACCACCGAGCCGGCGTCGGGCATGGCCTCGCCCACGGCGGTGGTGGGCTTGGTGGCGTACGGGAAGCTCTCGCCGTTGTGGACGGTGACCACGGCCTCGGGATCGTTGCGCTCGCGGAACGACTCCCAGGCCTTCGTGCCCTCCTCCACCCCGTACTTGGACTGGGCGGCGATCAGCGACAGCGCGTTGTTGACCTCGCCGCCACCGCCGGAGCCGAAGAGCGTGCCGATGACGGAGGCGAGTGCGACCAGGTCGGTGATCTTGAAGTGGTCGATCGTGCCCGCGTTGGTGATCGAGTCCTTGTGGCCGGTGAGGACGTACTCGCCGGGGAAGTAACGACCGCTGTCCGAGGCGTCGATGTAGGAGTTGATGCCGGCCAGATAGGCGTTGGCGTCGGCGAGTGCCTGCTGGCCGCGGGCGCCGTTGTTGGCGACGGCGTTGTCGATCTGGGACTGCAGATCGGCCTCGGTGTAGGGCGCGTTGCGGTAGAACTCCTGCTCAAGGCCCTGGTTGGAGGCCGCACCGCCCGCGAAGGTGGTCAGCTGACCGCGTCCGACGTGCCGGAAGACGTCCATCAGCCACAGCCGGTCCTCGGCGGCCGCGTATCCGGCGCCGTACTCGGTGCCGTAGCGCGTGGTGCCTGTGATGTGCGGCACACCGGTCTTCTTGTCGCGGACGATCGTCACGTCCGTGCGACCGCTCGGGTTCTCGGTCGAGGCGACCTGGTCGGATGCGACCCCGAACGACGCGTCGTTGAAGAAGTTGTTGATCTTCGCGTCGGTCAGCGTCGCGGCGCCGGTGGCCAGGTTGGCATACGGCCCGAGCTGGTCCTCGGCATGCGAGGGCTGCACGCCGAAGGCCTGGTTCAGGAGGATCTGGGCGAGGGTGGCGTTGCCGTTCTCGCCGGCCGGAAGGATGTCCGAGCACTGGCCGCCGCAGTAGTCGTTCGAGGCGGTCGCCGCCGCGGCCGTCCCCTGGGCAAGAGGAGACAAAAGGGCGGCAATGAGGGCGCATACGGATGCGGCCTTCAGGAACCCGGGGAATCTGCCGGGAGTTCTCAGTCTGTCGAGCAAGTTACGCGGGGTGCGCCGTGGCATGACAGCTCCTACCGACGGGGGGTGGTGCGGGACGTTACCGCCGGTATCCCCGAGATTGAAGATGAACATGCGTCAAGTTTTGGATCGGGGCAAGTGGCTTATGGGGGTCATCGGAAATCGGATGGAGCCAAATCGCTTGTCGATACGTCTATTCGGCGACGTCCGTTCGACGACGCCGAGGTGACCGAAGTACAGGTGCAGGTGTGACGGAGGTGCAGGGCGATGGCCGGTTTCCGGAGTCTGGCGAGACAGGTGCGAGACCCTCGGTGCGATCTGGCGCTGCGGCGCTACTCGCTGCGCAAATGCCTTGAGCGGTTCGCCCCTTACGGGCACAGGGCGACGTGGGACCACTTGAGCTCCCGGGCCGGGTTCGGACCCGAGGACCGCTCCCCCGACCCGGCGCGGCTCGTGGCCGCACTGGACGAGCTGGAGGAAGCGCGCAAGGTCTGGCTCGCCTACGAGGTCGGGTTCGCCGAACGCCGCAAGAAGGAGAAGCACGACGGGCTCCGCCGCCCGGGCACCGTGGACGACTGGCACCGGCTGACCTGGGGCGGCTTCGGCGTCGCCTGGTGCGACGACCCACGCCTCCACCCCCATGAGCCACTGGCCGAGGTGCTGCGACGGCTGATCGCCGCCCTGGAGCGCGAACCGGGTTCCGTGTGCCCGGTGTGCGCCGGGGAGCGCCTCCTGTGGAAGTACGACCTGGCCCACGAACCCTCCTCGGGCCCGGTCTGCACGGACTGCGGCATCGTCGTACCGCGTCCGGTGCTCACGCCCGAGGCCCTGGCGTACGCCAGGCGCGGACGGCTGCTGATGTCAGCGTGAGCGCTCCGCTTGAAGAACGGTGCTGAAGTGCGGGCCGGTGGGGGCTGGGCGCGCAGTTCCTCGCGCCCCTTCGGGGGCGCTGCCGAACCGCGTACGTGATGTGCGCGCGCAAAGGCCGAGGCTGCCGACGCGGACGCGTCGACAGCCTCGGGGATCACTGCGGAACGCGTCAGTTGGCCTTCCAGACGTCGGAGAAGCTGCCGCCGGAGATCGAGCCCGGCTGCGCCCGTACGGCGGAGCTGCTGCTCTTCGTCATGACGATCTCGTTCGGCGAGTAGGTGTCCAGGTTGCTGCCGTTGGCCTTGGCGCCGGTGAAGTTCACGGTGCCGAAGTTGGCGAGGCTCGCGACCGAGCCGCCGACCTCGGGCGCCTCGGCGACGACCTCGGCGGAGGCGTTCTTGAAGCCGGACGAGCCGGCGTGCGTCGTCGTCTTCGTCCAGCCCTCGGTGGAGTCGGCGAGGGTCATGGCGAAGGTCGACCCGCTGTAGGTCACCGTCGCGGTGAACTTGTCGCCGCCCTTGACCGTGACACCGGAGTACGCGCTCTCGGAGGCGGGCAGCACCTCCCCGGCCGAGGGGCCGCTGGCTGCCACCGGACGGCGACCACCCCGGTCTCGCCCGGGCCTGGTCGGACCACCATGACCTCACCGCCGCCCTCGCCGTGCTGGACACCCGCTGGGACGACAGCCTGACCCGGCTCAGCTGCCACAACCGTGTGGACGTGGACGCCGACCGCCGCGTCCGCTCGATGACCAGCCGACGCCTGCCGCGCGCCGAGGCGGACGGCGCGGACCGCTGGATCGCCCTGTACCGCCTCGATGCGCCGGGCACGCTGCCGTACTTCCGACTGGGGGCGCCGGCCCGGCTCGGCACGGTTGTCGAACTCCCCGAAGAGGGCCTGGTGGCGGCCGAGTTGCTCTTCGACAGCCCCTTGGCGCGCGGTGAGACCGTGATCGTCGACTACACGGTCGAGCACCGCGACCCACGTCCGTACTCCCAGCGCGCCGAGACCACGATCCACGTCCCGACGCGCGAACACCTCCTGGAGGTCCGCTTCGCGAAGGAGTGCCTGCCGCGCACGTGTTACTCCTTCCGCACGAACGGCCTCGATCCCCATCCCCGCGCCGCGCGACCACGCGAGCAACGGCTCCGGGTGGACGCGTCGGGGTCGGTGCACGCGGTGGCGCTGGGGGCGGGGCCTTGCCGGGTGGGGATTCGGTGGGTCTGGGGATGAGGAGGATCGGGGGTCGGCCGGCGGGCGCCCGTTGTCAGTGGCGGGTGACACCATCGAGGCATGGTGCAGGTCTGTCTCAACGGGGCCCGTGGGGTCGCCGACGGCTGGATGGTGCCGGTCTCGCCCGGGGCGTTGGCCGACTCCGTGGTCGAGGCTGTCGCGGCGGGGGCCACGGATGTCCACCTTCATCCCAAGTCCCCTTGCGGACATGACACGTTGTCGCCGCGCGTCCTCGCGGTGACGCTGGACGCGATACGGACGCGGGTACCCGTGCCGGTCGGCGTGACCACGGGCGCCTGGGCCGAACCGGACCCTGCGGCACGGGTGGAGCGGGTGCGGAACTGGACGGTCCTGCCCGACCACGCCTCGGTCAACTGGCACGAGCCGGGTGCCGAGGAGGTCGCGACGGCGCTGCTGGACCGGGGCGTAGGTGTGGAGGCGGGCATCTGGTCCGGCACGGACGGCGCCGCCCGGTTCACCGTCTCACCGCTCCGCTCGAAGGTGCTGCGGGTCCTGGCTGAGGTGACGGACCCGGACGAGAACACGGCCGAAGCGACCGCGCGCGCCCTCCTCTCCGACCTCGACTCCGCCCACGGCCGCCCGGTACTGCTGCACGGCGAGGACGCCGGCGCCTGGCCGGTACTCCGGCTCGCGGGACGCCTGGGCCTCGCGACGCGCATAGGCCTGGAGGACACGCTGTTCCTGCCGAACGGCGAACGGGCGCTGTCCAACGCTCAGTTGGTCGCCGAGGCGCTGGTCCAGTACGGGTGGGCCCAGCGCTCGGCGTAGGGCACAGGGCGAGGAGGACGTGCTGGAGGAATCCCGACGCTAGCAGCCGCTAATCCGGTCGCTCCACCCCTTTCCGATCAGGACAGTTGGGGGCGATGAAACACACCTGAGTACGACCCCCGGAACCGGAACGAGGAGTCCCGATGTCGACGCTGCGCGTCACCGCCGAAGTGCTGACCGTCCATGAACACCCGAACGCCGACGCCCTTGAGCTGGCCCAGGTCGGGCTGTACCGGGCCGTTGTCGCCAAGGGCGCGTTCCGCACCGGTGAGACCGCCGTCTACATCCCCGAGCAGTCCGTGCTCCCGGCCGACCTGATCGAGGAGTTGGGGCTCACCGGGCGTCTCGCGGGGAGCAACTCCGACCGGGTCAGGGCGGTGCGGCTGCGCGGTGAGCTGTCGCAGGGCATCGTGTGCCGGCCGAAGGCCCTCTCGGACGTCGATCTGGTCCGGGCCGCCCTGGACGGTACCGATTTCGCGGAGCGGCTCGGCATCGTCAAGTGGGTGCCGCCGATCCCGCCCACGATGGACGGTGACGTCGAGCACGCGCCCGATCTGCTGCCCTGGGTCGACATCGAGAACATCCAGCGGTTTCCCGGGATATTCGAACCGGGCGAGGCTGTGGTCCTGACCGAGAAACTGCACGGCTCCGCCTGCCTGTTGACCTACTTCGCCGAGGATTCGGGCGCAGACGAGGGCGACACCGAGGGCGACCGCGTGCAGGTCTCCTCGAAAGGCTTCGGCGCCAAGTCCCTTGCCCTGAAGGAGGATCCGCGCAACCTGTACTGGCGAGCCGTCCGCGGCCACGGTGTCCCCGAGGCCGCCGCCCGTCTCGCCGAGCGGCTCGGTGCGCGCCGGGTCGGGATCTTCGGCGAGGTGTACGGCGCGGGCGTGCAGGACCTGACGTACGGCGCCGACGGGCGGCGCGAGACGCTCGGGTACGCCGTGTTCGACGTGTCCGCCGAGATCGACGGTGTCGTCCGGTGGCTGGACCCGGCTGAACTCCTTGACGGGGAGCTGCCGTTGGTGCCACGGCTGTACGAGGGGCCGTACGACATCGAGCGGGTGCTGGAGGTCGCCAGCGGGCGGGAGACCGTGTCCGGGCGGGGGCTGCATCTGCGCGAGGGGGTCGTGATCCGTCCGGCGGCGGAGCGGTACAGCGCGGTGACCGGTGGACGGGCGATCGCCAAGGCCGTCAGCCCGGCGTATCTGACGCGGAAGGGCGGCACCGAGTACGAGTGAGCACCACGCTCAGTCGCGCGCCTCGGGCTCCGGACCCCGGTCCCGGTCCCGGTCCCGAGGGGCGCGGCCCTTGCGGCGCTCCCCCGGTTCCGTCATCAGGCGTGAACCCGCGCCCCGTTCGCCGACCACGTCGTCCGGGTTGGAGAGGACGCAGGTCGCCAGAGACAGGCAGCCGCAGCCGATGCAGTCGGTGAGGTGGTCGCGGAGGCGGTTGAGCTGCTTGATGCGTTCGTCGAGTTCGGAGCGCCAGGCCTCGGAGAGGCGCGCCCAGTCCTCGCGGGTCGGGGTGCGTTCCTCGGGGAGTTCGGCGAGCGCCTCGCGGATGGTGGCCAGCGGGATGCCGACGCGCTGGGCGGCCCGCACGAAGGCGACCCGGCGCAGGGTGTCACGGGTGTACCGGCGCTGGTTGCCCGTGGTGCGGCTGCTGCTGATCAGGCCCTTGGCCTCGTAGAAGTGCAGGGCGGAGACGGCGGCTCCGCTGCGTGCGGCGAGTTGGCCGACAGTCAGCTCGTGGATCTTCTCGGGGATCTGAGGCACCTGTCAGAGCCTACCCATCGCGTCACACCCGCGGTCCGTTGACAGCGGTCCCGCATCCGACCATGCTAAGCAGTTGCTTAGACATGCGATGACGCTGGATGACGCGAGAGGCCGGGACAGGACATGGCAGAGCCGAGGATCTTCACCTCCGTCGACGACCTGCGGGCGGCGGTCGGTGAGCAGTTGGGGCACACCGACTGGCTGGAGATCGACCAGAAGCGGATCGATCTGTTCGCGGACGCGACGGGCGACCACCAGTGGATCCATGTGGACCCGGAGAAGGCGGCGGCCGGCCCCTTCAAGACGACCATCGCGCACGGCTACCTCACCCTGTCGCTGCTCCCGCTCTTCGGACCGCAGCTGATCAAGGTCGAGGGCGTGACGATGGGCGTCAACTACGGGACGAACAAGGTCCGTTTCCCCGCCCCGGTCCCGGTCGACTCCCGGCTGCGCGCCACCGCGAAGGTCACCGGCGTCGACGACGTACCGGGCGGCGTCCAGGTGACCGTCGCCTTCACCGTGAAACGCGAGGGCGGCGACAAGCCGGTGTGCGTGGCCGAGTCGGTGTCGCGCTACTACCTCTGAGCGGCACAACCCCCGCACGGCGGCGGCTACTTGGCCCCCACCATCCGCAGCACGAGGTCGGCGTAGAGCGCGCCGACCTCGTCGGGCGTCCGCGGGCCGTCGAGGCTGAACCAGCGTGCCACGTCGATGCACAGCGACAGGATCGCGAGGGTCGTGCCCTTGACGTCCGGCACGTCGAAGGAGCCGTCCGCCACCCCGTCCTCGACGATCCCGAGCACCTCGGCGTCGACCTGCCGGCGCAGCGCGAGGATCTCGGCACGGGCGTCCGGGCCGAGCGAGTCGAGCTCGTACTGCACGACCCGCGCGGTGGTACGCCCGCCCGCGTGCCAGCGCACGAAGGAGCTCACGGCGTCCGCGAGCCGCTCGGCGGCACTGCCCTCGCGCCCCGCCGCCGTACGCAGGATGTCCAGGGCCTTCTCGTGGCCGATCCTGCTGATGCGGTGGAGCAGCTCTTCCTTGGTCTTGTAGTGGATGTAGAGCGCGGCCGGGCTCATCCCGGCGCGGCCGGCGATGTCCCGGGTGGTCGTCGCGTGGTAGCCGCGCTCGGCGAAGGCCTCCACGGCGGCGATCAGCAGTCGCCGGGCCGCGTCGGGCGTGACCTCTGCCCAGGCCTGCGGGTCGCCCGCGGTCGTCTCCTCCGCCGTACTCATCGCTCGTGAACCCCTCTCGGTGACAAGAGGTCCACCATACCGCCGAACCTGAGCGAGCGCTTAGTCTCCCCGCTCAGAGCTTTTCGAACGGGTTGTAGGTGGTACGCGCCGCGTCCTGCCGGTCCCGGATCACCTTGGCGAGGGTGAAGGAGGAGGTGACCAGATACAGGACGGCGATCGCGAGGAAGGCCCGTACCCAGGCGTCGGCGTGCAGCTTGAAGATGCCGATGGCGGTCGCCGCGATGGCGACGGAGAAGGAGGCGACGGCCTGGCCGTAGAAGGCGGCCGTGTTCTGCGGTTTGCCCGATGCTTCGCTCATGGGGAGAAGCATCGGCGGATACGGCCCCCACGGCATCCGTGCGGATACTCAACTCGCGTACTCAGAAAGGGCCTTCATCGGGAAGAACGGCCTCAGAACGCCGAAACGCCCGTCAGCGCACGCCCGATGAGCAGTTTCTGGATCTGGCTGGTGCCCTCGTAGAGGGTCATCACGCGGGCGTCGCGCAGCAGCTTTCCGGCCGGGTACTCGTCGATGTAGCCGTAGCCGCCGAAGACCTGGAGCGCGTTGTTCGCGGCGCGGACGGCCGCCTCCGAGGCGAAGAGCTTGGCCTTGGAGGACTCGGTGGCGAAGGGGAGCCCGCGGTCGATGAGGTCGGCGACCCGCCAGGTCAGCAGGCGGGCCGCGTCCACGTCGACGGCGATGTCGCTGATCAGTTCCTGGACGAGCTGGTGGTGGGCGATGGACTTGCCGAACTGCTCGCGCTCACCGGCGTAGCGGACGGCCACGTCGAGTGCGGCCTGGGCGATGCCGACACAGCCCGCCGCGACCGACATCCGGCCCTTCGCCAAAGCCGACATGGCGACCGAGAAGCCCTTGCCCTCGGGAGCGAGCATCGTGGAGGAGGGGACACGGACGTCTTCGAGGACGAGTTCGGCGGTGGCCTGGCCGCGCAGGCCGAGCTTGCCGTGGATGGTGCGGCGGGTCAGGCCGGGGGTGTCGGTCGGCACGAGGAAGGCGGAGACGCCCTTGTGTCCGGGGGCGTCGGTCGAGCGCGCGAACAGGAGCACCACATCGGCCCAAGTCCCGTTCGTGATGAACATCTTGGTGCCGTTGATGACGTAGTCGTCGCCGTCCCGGACCGCCCGGGTGGTGAGGTTGCCCGCGTCGGAGCCGGTGCCGGGTTCGGTGAGGCCGAAGCAGCCGACGTACTCGCCGGAGGTGAGCCCCGGCAGCCAGCGCCGCTTCTGCTCCTCGCTCCCCCAGCCGGCGATCGACTTCGCGACCAGCCCGAGTGACACGGAGACGATGCCGCGCACGGAGGAATCCCCGCGCCCGAGCTCCTCGGTGACCAGGCAGTACGCGAGATGGTCACCGCCCGAGCCGCCGTACTCCTCGTCGACGGTGAGCCCCAGGAAGCCGACCCCGCCGAGCTTCTTGACGATCGAGCGGTCGACCTCCTCGGCGCGGTCCCAGGCGATGACGTGCGGGGCGACCTCGCGGTCCACGAAGTCGTTGGCGAGCCGCCGTACGGCCTCCTGCTCCTCGCTGAGCTCCAGGTTCATGGCACGTCACCCCAAGTCGAAAGCCGTACGGAGAAGAACCGCACATTTAAATTAGCACTGCTAGTTTCGGTCGCGCAGCCCTACTATGTGCGCCATGGCCCGACCGCGCAAGCCCCTCCTCAGCACCGACCGGATCGTCGAGACGGCCCGCGTACTGGTGGACGCGGAGGGCCTCGCGGCCGTGTCCACGCGTCGGCTCGCCGCGGAGCTGGGGGTGAGCGGGCCCTCGCTGTACAACCACTTCCGCACGAAGGACCAGATCCTGGAGGCGGTCGCGGACTCGGTGAGCGCGCAGGTCGACCTGTCGATGTTCGAGGACGGGCGGGACTGGCGTACCGCGCTGCACGACTGGGCCGTGTCCTATCGGTCCGCTCTGCGCGATCATCCGAACATCGTGCCGGTTCTTGCGACGGGGCCGGGGCGGCGGCCGGCTGGGTTGCGGCTTGCTGACGCGGTGTATGGAGCGATGGTCGACGCGGGGTGGCCTCCGGCTCAGGCCACGTCCATCGGGGCGTTGATGCGGTACTTCATCATGGGGTCCGCGCTGGGGTCGTTCGCCGGGGGTTTCGTGGACGACGAGAGTGCGTACGATCCCGCCGACTATCCGCATCTTGGGCAGGCCCATCTTCTTGCCGAGCAGCAGGAGAAGGTGGATGAGCGGGCCTTTGAGACGGGGCTTGCTGCGCTGCTGGAGGGGTTGGCGGGGCAGTTCTCGGAAGTGGCCGGTCGGTAGGGGCGGCTATGGGGGTGGGGGCTCTGTGGTGTGCCGAGTGCCGCTGCGTTGTGGCTGGGTGCGCCCGCGCGGCGGAGCCGCATGTCGATACAGCCCCGCGCCCCTTCGAAGCGCACCCCCTGTCTCAAAGTGCGCGGAGGATCGCCTTCGGTAGGTACGCCGAGACGATCCAGTTCGGGGCGTCCACCACCTCTGTGATTCTCAGGTCTACGGCGACGCTGCACAGGACGTAGGCGTCGATCGGGGCGAGGCCGTAGCGGGTGGCCAGGTGGTCGATCATGGCGCGGGTTGCGTCCTGGGCGGCTCGCATGAGGTCGGGGGCCACGCCCATCGTGGCGTAGTGGCCGGCTCGGTCGGTGTCCGTGCGGAGGGGGCCCGCTGTCTCGAATTGAGGGGCCGCTATCCGTCGGCCCTTGTGCAGGCGGATCCTTGCCGCGCCCGACAAGGACGCCTCGATCGCGCTCACGCACAACTCGCCGTCGCCCTGGGCCGCATGGGGATCGCCGAGGCTGAGGCGGGCGCCGGGTACCTGGACCGGGAGGTAGAGCTTGGTGCCGACGACCAGGTCCCGGCAGTCGACGTTGCCGCCGAAGTGGCCCGGCGGGAGGACGCTTTGGGGTTCGGTGACGTCCGGGCAGACCCCAACCACCCCGCAGAAGGGGCGGATTGGGATGTCGGCCACGTCGAGGAAGTTGGCCGTGTCTCCGCCGGTCAGGTCCCACAGGTGGAGGTGTGCGTCGGGGAAGTCCTCGCTGAGCAGGCCCAGCCCCGGGAGTACGGCCGTCCAGCCCCAGTCGACCGACCGCAGTTCCAGGAACTCCACCTCCAGGACATCGCCCGGTTCGGCGTCCTTGACCGTGACGGGTCCGGCGAGTGGATAGACGCGGTCCCAGTCGAAACCGGCTACTGCCTCGACGGTCGACGTCGGGTCGAACTGTCCGTCCGTGGCCTCGGTGAGGTCGAACGACACGGTGTCGCCGTCCTCGACCTCCAGCACGGGCTCGTGCTCGGTCGACCACAGGCGATGCGCTTGCTTCGGTACGGAGTGGTGGCTCATCGGACCCGTCCTCACCTGTCGATACGCGTCGGTACGTGTCGGCACGTGTTCCGGACTCTGCCCGCAGAGCAAGACCCTCGTCAAGCCTCGCAGGCAATAATTCTGACCCCACAGGCATCACATCCTCGCCCCGACGACCGCGTCCGATTTCCGCCAGCGGTGCATGCGCGTCGCCGCCTAACCTCGGGACATGACAAAATCCCTCCTCCGTACCGAACGGGCAGCCGCCGCAGCCGCTGTCGTCACCGTCGTGCTGTGGGCCTCCGCGTTCGTTTCCATCCGGAGTGCGGGGTCCGCCTACTCGCCGGGCGCGCTGGCGCTGGGGCGGCTGGCGAGCGGGGCGTTGACGCTGGGCGTGATCTCGCTCGTACGGCGGTCGGGGGTGCCACCGCGGTCCGCCTGGCGGGGGATCGCGATCTCGGGCGTGCTGTGGTTCGGCTTCTACATGGTCGTCCTGAACTGGGGCGAGCAGCAGGTCGACGCCGGTACCGCTGCCCTCGTCGTGAACATCGGGCCGATTCTCATCGCCCTGCTCGGCTCACGGCTGCTCGGGGACGCGATGCCGCCGCGGCTGCTCGCGGGGATGGGGGTGTCGTTCGCCGGTGCGGTGACCGTGGGGCTGTCGATGTCGGGCAACGGCGGTTCGTCCGTGCTCGGTGTGGCGCTGTGTCTGCTCGCGGCGGTCGCGTACGCCGGCGGGGTCGTCGCCCAGAAACCGGCCCTCGCCCGGGCGAGCGCGCTCCAGGCGACGACGTTCGGGTGCCTCGTCGGGGCCGTGATGTGCCTGCCGTTCGCCGGACAGCTCATCCACCAGGCGGCCGACGCGCCCGTCTCCGCCACCCTCAACATGGTCTACCTGGGCGTCTTCCCGACCGCCCTCGCCTTCACTACGTGGGCATACGCCCTCGCCCGGACGACCGCCAGCAAGATGGGCGCGACCACGTACGCCGTGCCCGCGCTGGTCGTCCTGATGTCGTGGCTGGTGCTCGGCGAGGTGCCGGGGCTGCTCACGCTGGCGGGCGGGGTGCTGTGTCTGGCGGGCGTGGCGGTGTCGCGGTCCCGGCCCCGGGCGAAGGCGGAGCGGGCCGCGGCTGCCACTGAGCCGCAGCCCGAACAGGTGCCGTAGACAAGGGCGTTCAGAACACCACCAGCGCCCGTCCGCCCTTCCCCGCCACCATGTTCTCGAACGCCGCCGGAATCCCGTCCAGCGCGATCCGTTCCGTCACCAGCGCGCCCAGGTCCAGGCGGCCGGCCCGGACGTGCTCGGCGAGTACCGGCAGGTCCTTCGCCGGGTCGGAGTTGCCGTAGACGCAGCCGCTCAACGTCCGTCCCCAGTGGAAGAGTTCGAGGGCGTTGAAGGTGACCTGCTGGTCCTTGCCCCCGATGCCGACGACCGTGGTGCGGCCGCCGCGGCGGGTGGACTCCCAGGCGGTGCGGATGGTGACCGCGCGGCCGACGCATTCGACGGCGACGTCCACACCCTGTTTTCCGGTGAGGGCGCGGATCTCTCGGGCCGTGTTCTCGGAGGCGACCACATAGTCCGTCGCCCCGGCCGCGCGCGCCAACTCCTCCTTCTCCGGGGAGACATCGACGGCGACGATCGTCGTGGCGCCCGCGATCCGGGCCGACTGGAGGGTGGCGAGGCCGACTCCGCCGACACCGAAGACGGCGACCGTCTCGCCCTCCCGTACCTGCGCCGAGTGGTGGATCGCCCCGTAGCCGGTGAGGACGGCGCAGCCGAGGAGGGCCGCGTCCGTCAACGGGATTCCGTCCGGTAGGGGCAGGACACAAGACGCCGGTACGACCGTCTCCTCGGCGAACGCCGCGACGTTCAGGCCGGGGTGGAGGTCGCTGCCGTCGGAGGCGCGGTGGGCGTAGACGTCGGCGGCGCCGTTGAGGGCGTTGGCGCAGAGCCAGACCTCGCCGAGCGTGCAGGCGTGGCAGGTGCCGCAGGACGGAGCCCAGTTGAGGATGACCGAAGTGCCGGGTGAGACGTGGGTGACGCCTTCTCCTACGGCTACGACCGTGCCCGCACCCTCGTGGCCGAGGACCGCGGGGACCGGCACGCGCATCGTGCCGTTGGTCAGGGACAGGTCGGAGTGGCAGACCCCGGCGGCGGCGAGGCGGATGCGGACCTGGCCGGGGCCGGGGTCCGGGAGGTCGATCTCGGCGATCTCCAACGGGGCGCCCACGGCGGGCAGTACGGCGGCGCGAACCATGCGAGGACTCCTGACGGGTCTAGAACTGAAGGGACTTGGTCTGGAGGTACTCGGACAGCCCGTGCGCACCGAGTTCCCGGCCCACGCCCGACTGCTTGTAACCCCCGAACGGGGCACGGGGGTTGAACCGTCCGCCGTTGATGTCCACCTGCCCGGTCTCCAACCGGCGTGCGAACGCGACCGCTTCGGCCTCGTCACCCGCCCACACCGCGCCCGCCAGACCGTAGACCGTGCCGTTGGCGATGCGGACGGCGTCGTCCTCGTCGTCGTAGCGGAGGATCGAGAGGACCGGGCCGAAGATCTCCTCCTGCGCGATCGTCATGTCGGGGGTGACGTCGGCGAAGACGGTCGGGCTGATGAAGTAGCCCTGCGGGGACGGGGATTCGGGGCCGCCCGCCACCAGCCGCGCGCCTTCCGCGACACCCTTCTCGATGTAACTCCGCACCCTCGCCCGCTGTTTGGCGTTCACGACCGGGCCGATGCGGTCGCCGTACTTGGCGGCGGCCGTTGCGGCCAGCTCCACCGCCTCGTCGTACTGGTCCCGGTGGACGAGCATGCGGGTCCAAGCGCTGCATGTCTGGCCGGAGTTGGACATCACGTTGGCGACGCCGACGTTGACGGCCTTGGCGAGGTCGGCGCTCGGCAGGATGACGTTGGCGGACTTGCCGCCCAGTTCGAGGGCGACCTTCTTGACGGCGGCACCGGCTGTCGCGCCGATCCGGCGGCCCACCGCCGTGGAGCCGGTGAAGGAGACCAGGTCGACGCCCGGGTGCTCGGCGAGGGCCTGGCCGGCGACCGGGCCGAGGCCGGTGACGAGGTTGAAGACGCCGGCCGGGATGCCCGCCTCGTCGACCGCCTCGGCGAACAACTGGGCGGTGAGCGGGGTGTCTTCGGCGGGCTTCAGCACCACCGTGCAGCCTGCCGCGAGGGCGGGGGCGACCTTGGCGACGATCTGATGGAGGGGGTAGTTCCAGGGGGTGATCGCGCCGACCACGCCGATCGGTTCCTGGTAGACCGTCGAGTTGCCGACCTTCTCCTCGAAGGCGTGGGTCGCGGCGAGTTCGGCGTACGAGCCCGCTACCGCGATCGGCACGCCCGCGTGGACGGCCTGCGAGAAGGCGAGCGGGGAGCCGAGTTCGGCGGTGACCGTCTCGGCGATCTCGTCCTTGCGGGACACGAGCACGTCCCGCAGAGCCGCCAGCCGCGCGGCGCGTTCGGCGGGCGGGGTCGCGGCCCAGCCCGGGAGGGCGGCACGGGCGGCCCGTACGGCGGCGTCGACGTCCTCGGCGGTACCGGCCGGGACGCGGTCGATCACCTGCTCGTCGACCGGGTTCACCACGTCGATGGTCTCCCCGCCCGCGGCGGGGCGCCAGGCGCCGTCGATGTACATGCCGTCGTGTGCCTTCATCGTGCTGCCTCCCGGGCGTGACTACGTCGTCCGCCTCACAAACTAGCGATGTTAGTTTTCCGGCGCCAGGGACCCCGGGTCACGGACGCGCGGACACCTCAGAAATCGGCCCGGGTCCGGTCGTCCACCCGGCCGACCGCCTCCTGCGCGAAGGCCTTCTCGTACGCCCGCCGGACCTCCTCGATCTTGCGGTCGTTCGCGCCCGCCGCCGCCACCGGATACAGCAGGATCAGCTCGTACGACCGCTCCTTCTCGATCCGCCCGTTCGCGTCCCGCCACTGCCCGCGCCCGTTCTGCACGGTGAGCCCGTCCGGGAAGTCGGGCGTGACCTCCTTGTCGACGAAGGCCATGAACTGCCGGTCGGTGACGGCCGGTCCACCGTCCGGCCGCTCGGTACCGAAGAAGAGCTGCGTCTCGACGTACGGCGTTCCGCGCGTCGGCGCGGGAGCGGTTTCCGTATCAAGGCTCGCGTAGGCGGTGGGGGCTGCGGCGGCCAGGAGGAGGCCGGCGATCGCGAGAGCTGCCCGGTTTCGGGTGAAGTGCACGTTCATGCCCTTATCCGTACCGGGCGTCACTCCTCCAGGTCGGGCAGCCGCGCCGGGGCGGGTGAGATCCGTTCGCCGTGCTGGTCGAAGACGAACAGGTGGGCTATGTCGACGAGGAGCGGGACCTGCATGCCGTGGCGGAGTTCGATGTCGGGGGTGGTGCGGACGACGAGGTCGCCGGGGAGGCGGCCCTCGGGCGGTACGGGATCCGCCTGCGCGTCCGCCGAGTGGTCCAGGACCACCACAGGGCCGGCGCGCAGCAGGCCCACGCGTTCCCGCAGCCGGCCCAGGACGCCGCCCTCGCGTCTACGGCGACGGACCGGGCGGGCGGGGCGCGGGGCCTCCAACTCCGGTACGAGGGCGGGCCGGGAGCCGGTGTTGAAGTGGACGAGGACCTCGTGGCCCTGGAACTCGACGTGCTCGACGAGGCCGCTGATGGCCACCTCGCCGGGGCGGGCGGCGGCGGGCTTGGCGATGCGTACGGCCTCGGAGCGCAGGCCGACGATGACCTCGCGGCCCTGTTGGACGCGGAGCAACTGGTGGTCCAGGCACAGGGGTTCGGGCAGCCGGAGGTACTGCTTGCCGAGGCTGATGGTCATCGCGCCGTCCAACGGGGCCCGGACCAGGCCGCGCAGGAGGTTGATGCGCGGGGTGCCGATGAAGGCGGCGACGAAGACGTTGCGGGGCAGGGCGTACACCGAGCGGGGGGTGCCGACCTGCTGGAGGATTCCGCCGCGCAGGACGGCGACCCGGTCGCCCAGCGACATGGCCTCGGCCTGGTCGTGGGTGACGTAGACCGTGGTGACGCCCAACTTGCGGGTGAGGGAGGAGATTTCGGCGCGCAGGTGGTTGCGGAGTTTGGCGTCGAGGTTGGAGAGCGGCTCGTCCATCAGGAAGGCGGAGGGGTGACGGGCGATGGCGCGGCCCATGGCGACGCGCTGGCGTTCGCCGCCGGAGAGCTGGCCGGGGAAGCGTTCCAGGAGGTCCTCGATGCCCAGCATGCGGGCGGTGGCGTCCACGCGGGCGCGCGGGTCCTCGCCGGGGGTCTCGATGCGCAGCGGGAAACCGATGTTGTCGCGGCTGGTCATGCTCGGGTAGAGGGCGAAGTTCTGGAACACCATCGCTATGTCCCGTTCGGAGGGGGCGAGTTCGTTGGAGTACTCGCCGTCGAGCCTCAACTCGCCCTCGGTGATCTGCTCCAGACCGGCGATCATTCTCAGCACCGTCGACTTGCCGCACCCGGACGGCCCGAGCAGGACGAGGAACTCCCCCGGCGCGATGTCCAGCGACAACCGGTCCACCACGCGGACGCCTCGCGTGTAGGCCTTGCTCACGTCGTGCAGGGAGATGGCGCGTGTCATGACGAGTGCCCCCGGGGGCTCACTTGGGCGACGGTGCTCCGCGGTCCGATCACCTCGTACGGGTCGTACGAGGCTTGTGAGTCACGGAAGCTAACGGAATGCGCACGCCCGGGGGAAGAGACCGGACGGGATCGGGCGTGTCGGTCCGGGTGGTGAGAAAACGGACGATCGCGTTCAGGCCATGTACCGCTTCACCGAACCCGGTTGCGCGCCTTCAAGGTGTCGCCGACTCCGGCCGCGTCCCGGGACGTTCTCGCCGGTGAGCGCAGCGCGACCCCCGCCGACAGCACCAGCAGCGCGCCGAGCATCACGAACGGCGCGGCCACGCCAGCGACTCCGGCGACGAGACCGGCGCCTGCGGGTGCGGCGACCTGGCCGAGGCGGTTGCCGGTGAGCCGTAGGGCGAGGGCGGTGGAGCGGGCGTCGTCGGGGGCGGCCTGCACGACCGTCGTCATGGAGAGGGGCTGGCCGACTCCGAGGCAGAAGCCCAGGATCGCGAGCATCAGGCCGATGGCCCACACCGGGAGCGGCAGTGCGATGCCCGCGCACAGGACGCCCGCCAGGAGACAGGTCGCGGTCAACAGCGCGGCCCGGCCCAGGAGTTGGAGCAGCGGGGTCAGGACCAGTCGGCACGCGATGGTGGCCGCCGCGCGGATGCTGAGCAGTATGCCGATCACGGCGGGCGCGATGCCCCGGTGCTCGCCGACCACCGGGAGGTAGGCGGTGAGGATGTCGGTCGCGGACAGCACGGAGAGGCTGACGAAGATGCCCGCGGGGACGCCCCGGGCGCCCAGGATGCTGCGCATGGGCACGCGTTCGCCTTGCTCCGTACGGGACTTGACGGTCGTACGGTCCTCGATGCGCCACAGCGACGTGAACGACACGGCGGCGCCCGCGCCCGCGACGAGGAGGGCGAGCGCGCTGGTGCCGGCCATGTCGGAGCCGCCGATCAGGGCGCCCGCGGCGATGGGGCCGATGAGCTGGCCGAGGGAGGCGCCGATGGTGAAGTGGCCGAAGTTGCGGTCCTGTTCGTGCGGGGCGGACTGGCGGGCGACGAGCGACTGGGCGCCGATCACGAAGCAGAGGTGGCCCAGGCCCATCACCCCGCTCCACATCGCCATCGCCCAGAGGGAGTTGGCCAGTCCGCTGAGCGCGCAGCCGCCGGAGATCAGGACCACGCCGACGGGCAGGAGCGGTGCGCAGCGGCCGTGGTCGGTGCGGCGGCCGAGCGGTACGGCGGCGAACAGCGGGAGCAGCGCGTACACGCCCGCGATGACGCCGATCGCCCGCTCGTCCGCGCCGAGCGCGAGGGCCCGGTAGGAGACGGCCGGACGGGCCATCGACACCGCCCCCTGCGTGAAGCTGAAGGCGATGACGAGGCGGAGCAGCCAGCCGCGGTTCCTGCCGGGCGCCATGACGAGGTCCCTTGTCCCGTGGGTCAGATGATGCCGAACAGGATTCCTGCCCCGAGCACCACCAGTGATGTCAGGGCGGCCCACTTGACGACGAACCTGGTGTGGTCGCCGAACTCGACCTTGGCCATGCCGACCAGGACGTACACGGCGGGCACGAGCGGGCTCGACATGTGCAGCGGCTGGCCGACGAGGGAGGCGCGGGCGATCTCCAGGGAGGAGACGCCGTGCGCCTGGCCGGCCTCGGCGAGGACGGGGAGGATACCGAAGTAGAAGCCGTCGTTCGACATGAAGTACGTGAGCGGGATGCTGAGCACGCCGGTCACGAAGGCCATGTGCGGGCCCATGCCGTCGGGGATGTTGTCGACCAGCCAGGTGGCCATGTGGTCGACCATGCCGGTGCCCTGGAGGACGCCGGTGAAGACGGCGGCGGCGAAGACCATGCCTGAGACGTTGAGGACGTTCTCGGCGTGGGCGCCGAGGCGGGCCTTCTGGTCGGGCATGTGGGGGAAGTTGACGGTCAGGGCGAGCGCGGCACCGAGCAGGAAGAGGACCGGGATCGGCAGCAACTCCATGATCATGGCGGTGAGCAGGGTGACCGTGAGCAGCGCGTTGAACCAATAGAGCTTGGGGCGCAGGGTGGCGCGGTCGGGGTCGAGGCCCTGGAAACCGTCGTCCTCGCCGTCCTCGTCGGGGAGTTCGGCGTCCGCGTCCGTGCCGGAGCCCGAACCGCCCGTCGGCGCCTGCTTGTCGGTGCCCTCACCGCCGGTACCGGCCTGCTTGCCGCCCGCCCGGCCCTGCTGGTCGCCGCCGGCACCCACGAGCACCGTCTCGGCCTCCTGCGGCTCCAGCACCTCGTCCAGCGTGAGCACGCCGAGCCGCTTGCGCTCACGGCGGCCGAGGACGTACGAGAGGAGGAGAACCGCCAGCATGCCCACGGCGAGAGCCGGGATCATCGGGACGAAGATGTCGCTGGCGCTGACCTTGAGGGCGGTCGCGGCGCGGGCGGTGGGGCCGCCCCAAGGGAGCGTGTTCATCACGCCGTTGGCCATCGCGGCGACACCGGTCATCACGACGAGGCTCATCTTGAGGCGTTTGTACAGCGGGTACATCGCCGAGACCGTGATCATGAAGGTGGTCGAGCCGTCGCCGTCCAGGGAGACGATCGCGGCGAGGACCGCCGTACCGACGACGATGCGCAGCGGATCCGCCTTGCAGAACTTGAGGATCCCCCGCACGATCGGGTCGAAGAGACCCACGTCGATCATCACACCGAAGTAGACGATCGCGAACATGAGCATCGCCGCGGTGGGCGCGAGGCTGGTGACGCCGTCGATGACGTAGTCGCCAAGCTTGGCGCCCTTTCCGACGAAGACGCAGAACAGCGCCGGTATCAGCACGAGCGCCGCGATCGGCGACATCTTCTTCAGCATGATCAGGACCAGGAAGGTCGCGATCATGGTGAAGCCGAGGATGGTCAGCATGAGTGGAACACCTAACGTTCGCCTTTGAACTCCCACCAGGGGCGGCGGTCCGACGACGTTAGGTCGCGCAAAGCTGCGTTAACAAGATGTTGACGTGCGAGCAATAAGCGCAAAATTCCAGGTCACAGCGGTGCGGTGAGCGCGGCGACCTCCACGGGCACTCCGTTGAGCACCGCGTTGCCCGACAGCGGGTCGAGCTGACTGCCGTCGAGCAGCTGGTTCACGTTGACGCCCGGATCGGTGGCGGCATGGCTGAGCCGGGTGCCGGGACGGTCGTGGCCCCAGCCGTGCGGAAGGCTCACGACGCCTCGCCGCAGGCCGTCCGTGATCTCGGCGGGGGCGGTCACCTCTCCCCCGGCGCCCTTGACGCGGACCGGCGCTCCATCGACCACGCCGAGGCGCTCGGCGTCCTCGGGGTGGATGTGCAGGGTGCAGCGGTTGGTACCGCCGGTGAGGGCGGGCACGTTGTGCATCCAGCTGTTGTTGGAGCGCAGATGGCGGCGGCCGACGAGCACGAGCCCTTCGGCGCGGTCGCTCATCGCCTGCCTGAGTCGGGGCAGGTCGTCGACGATCGGCTGCGGCAGCAGTTCGACCTTCCCGCTCCGCGTCTTCAGCGGCTGCGGGAGACGGGAGGTGAGCGGGCCCAGGTCGATGCCGTGCGGATGCGCGAGGAGCTGTTGGAGGGTGAGCCCGTCGGGTCGTACGCCGAAACCGTCGCCATAGGGGCCCAGGCGCAGCATCATGTCCAGCCGTCGTTCGGGGCCGGTGTCGCCGGTGAGTTGTGCGGCGACCTCGCGCGGATCGCGGCCGTGGACGGGCGAGTTGGGATCCTTGACGGCCTTGCCGAGGGTCTGGTCGACGACCATCGCGTCTACTGCGGCGGGGTCGGCGCCGTGCATGCCGGTCGCGGCGAGGATCAGCCGGGCCAGGATCTCGGTCTCGGCCATCCGGCCGGGCTCCAGCGGGATCGCGGGGCGGGTGTAGCGGACCTGGTTGTGGACGGCGAGGGTGTTGAACGCGAAGTCGTGGTGCGGGCTTTGGGACGGCGGGGGCGGCGGCAGGACCACGTCGGCGTGGCGCGCGGTCTCGTTGAGGTACGGGTCGACGCTGACCATGAAGTCGAGCGAGTCGAGGGCCTTGTCGAGGCGGGTGCCGTCCGGTGCGGAGAGCACGGGGTTGGCGGCGACGGCGATGAGCGCGCGGATCGGTTCGCCCTCGGCGGTCGCGGTGTCGATCTCCTCGGCGAGCGCGGAGAGCGGCAACTCGCCCTTCGCCTCCGGGTATTGACTCACCCGGGATCGCCAGCGCCCGAGCGCGAAGCCGCGGCCGGGTCCGGCGGGCCGGGGTGTCCGGTCGGTGGCGGCCTGCGGGAAGAGGGCACCGCCGGGCCGGTCGAGGTTGCCGGTGAGGATGTTGAGGACGTCGACGAGCCAGCTGGCCAGGGTGCCGTGCGGGACGGTGCAGCTGCCGATACGGCCGTAGACGGCGGCAGTTGGAGTGGCGGCGAGTTCGCGGGCGAGGGCACGGATCTCGTCGGCGTCCACGTCACAGGCGCCGGTCACGGCTTCCGGGGTGAAGTCCCGTACGGCCGCGCGGAGTTCATCCACGCCCTCCACATGGGGGGCCAACTCCCCCAGTTCCACGAGGTGTTCGTCGAAGAGGACGTACGTCATCGCCGCGAGCAGCAGGGCGTCGCCGCCCGGGCGGACCGCGATGTGCCGGTCGGCGAGCTTGGCGGTGCGGGTGCGGCGCGGGTCGATCACGGTGAGGGTGCCGCCGCGGGCCTTGAGCGCCTTGAGCTTGCCGGGGAAGTCGGGGGCGGTGCACAGACTCCCGTTGGACTCAAGGGGGTTGGCGCCGATGAGGAGCAGATGGTCGGTGTGGTCGAGGTCCGGGACCGGGATCGCGTTGGCGTCGCCGTAGAGCAGACCGCAGGAGACGTGCTTGGGCATCTGGTCGACCGTGGACGCGGTGAAGACGCTGCGGGTACCGAGGGCGCCGAGCAGGACGGTCGGGTAGAGGGCGCCGGCCATCGTGTGCACGTTGGGATTGCCGAGGACGACGCCGACGGCGTGCGGGCCGTACCGCTCGACGACCGGGCGCAGGCCCGCGGCGACCGCGTCGAACGCCTCCTCCCAGGTGGCCTCGCGCAACTCGCCGTCCCGGCGCACGAGGGGGCCGCGCAGGCGGTCGGGGTCACTGTCGACGGCCCCGAAGGAGGCGCCCTTGGGGCAGATGAACCCCCGGCTGAACACGTCGTCGCGATCACCCCGGGCGCCGGTCACCCGGGTGCCCTCGATGGTGAGCGTCAGCCCACAGGTGGCTTCGCACAGGGGGCAGATACGCGGGGCGGTGCGGGACACGGGGCCTCCAGGGCTTCGTTGCCTCTTGGCGGCGAGCATACCGAGCGGTATGGCTGGTGGCGAGGGGGTGCCGGAGGTGAGGTCGGAAACCCGCGGAACGTGAACGTCGGGCCGCCGGTCAGTCCAGCACCCGCGCCAGATACGCCCGCAGCAGCTCCCGCGTCTCCCCGATGACCTTCTCGTCACCCTCCGGAGCGACCCGGAACGCCAGGTGGACAAGGGCGTCTGCGGTCTCCACGGCGATCAGGAAGGTCCGGCGGAGGTCCTCGTCGGGCTCGCGGGCGAGGTAGCCGGAGAGGAGGTCGGTGAGGCGGTCGGCGACGCGGCGGTTGGGTTCGGCGTGGCCCGAGCCGATGGGGATCTGGTTGCCGAAGTCGACCAGGGAGAAGCCGGGCGCGGTGCGCTTCATCGCGAGGTACTCGTCCAGGACGGCGTCCACCGCCGCCCGCCAGCCCTCCGCGCCGGTCTCCTTGAGGCGCTCGGTGACCCGCTCCGTGTAGCGCTCCAGGTTGCGCTGGGCGAGGGCGTCGGCCATCGCGCGCTTGTTCCCGAAGAAGCGGTAGACCGAGCCGATGGGGACGCCGGCGCGCAGGGCCACGGCCCGGGTGCTCAGCGCGTCGTAGCCGACCTCGTCGAGCAGGTCGGCGCAGGCGTCGAGAATCCTCGTCAGCCGTTCGGCGCTGCGGCGCTGCACGGGCGCACGCCGGAGCGATGTCGTGTGGGGCACGGGCTTCATGATGCCTTTCCGCCGCGGCCAGGTGAAGCTCGCACCTCAGTACGGAATGAGTGCCCCTAGCACTCATCCCGGCTCCCGCGCCGGTGCGGAACGGGGCACCTTGCCGCCATCGGGCGTGGCCAGTGCCCCCGACGCCGTGATGTCCGCCGTACTCTCGACGGGTTTGCCGTGTACGGCCCACACGGTGCCGTCGTCGGCGTAGAGGCGCGCGGTGACATGGTGGGTGCCGTGCGGGACGAGGTCGGCGGCGAGGCGGTACTCGGGGACGCGCAGGCGCGCGACGGTGCGGCCGTCCACCAGGAGGCGGACCGTGCCACGACCGGCGACGGCCTGCGACTTCACGCCGGCGGGCGAGAAGCGGAAGTCGTGCACGGTCAGCGTGACGTCCCAACTGTCGTCGGCGGCGTCGGGCTCCACCTCGATACCGACCTCCGGCGCGCCCTTCTTGTCCACTTCGCGGTAGTGCCGGCCCTGCCCGTCGGTGTTGTCGAGCACCTTGCCCACCGGTGAGGGCGACACCCGGTCGCCCTTCCGCGCTTGGGCATCACCGGAGTCACAGCCCGCCGATCCGGCCATCAGCAGGGCACAGACCGCGAGCGCGGTGAGAACTGCGCGCGACCACGACATGCGGGGGAGAGTAGAACACCGGTCCGGCAGCCGGATCCCCCTGGAGGCTGGTTCTTCGTCTCCGTGAGTCGGATTTTCGGCCGACCACCTGCCGTCCCCTTGCGCCCGCGAAACCGCAATCCTACGGTGATACATAGGAATCAGATGGCTAGGGAGCAGGCATGAGCGGGGACGTACGCAAGACCGCCGAGGGACTGACCCACCTCACCGGTTTCGGCAACGAACACAGCTCGGAGGCGGTGCCGGGCGCCCTGCCCGAGGGCCGCAACGCCCCGCAGCGCGCACCGCTCGGTCTCTACGCCGAGCAGCTCAGCGGTACGGCGTTCACCGAGCCGAGGGCGCACAACCGGCGCTCGTGGCTGTACCGCATCCGCCCCTCGGCCGCACACCCGGCGTTCACCCGCGCCGACAACGGCGGCGTCCGTACGGCGCCCTTCACGGAGACGGCACCCGACCCGAACCGCCTGCGCTGGAACCCGCTGCCCGCCCCCGCGCCCGGCACCGACTTCCTGGCCGGCCTGTGGACCCTGGGCGGCAACGGCGACGCGACCCAGCGCACCGGCATGGCCGTGCACCTCTACCACGCCGACGCCTCGATGGACCGTGTCTTCAGCGACGCGGACGGCGAGCTGCTGATCGTCCCGGAGCGCGGCGGGCTGCTGCTGCGCACGGAGTTCGGGCTCCTCCATGTGGAGCCGGGACAGGTGGGGTTGATCCCTCGTGGGGTGCGCTTCCGTGTGGAGCTGCTGGATGCCTCAGCCCGCGGATATGTGTGCGAGAACTATGGGGCACCCTTCCAACTCCCCGACCTCGGCCCGATCGGCGCCAACGGCCTCGCCAACGCACGGGACTTCCGGGCGCCGGTCGCCGCGTACGAGGACGTCGAGGGCCCGGTCGAGGTGGTGAACAAGTTCTGCGGCAACCTCTGGACCGCGACCTACGACCACTCACCCCTCGACGTCGTCGCCTGGCACGGCAACCATGTGCCGTACGCCTATGACCTGCGTCGGTTCAATGTGCTCGGCTCCATCTCGTACGACCACCCCGACCCGTCGATCTTCACCGTGCTGACGTCCCCGTCGGACACCCCGGGCGTGGCCGGCGTGGACTTCGTCGTCTTCGCGCCGCGCTGGCTGGTGGGCGAGGACACGTTCCGGCCGCCGTACTTCCACCGGAACGTGATGAGCGAGTACATGGGCCTCATCGAGGGCGCCTACGACGCGAAGGCCGAGGGGTTCGTGCCGGGCGGCGGCTCGCTGCACAACATGATGTCGGCGCACGGCCCGGACCGGGAGACCTTCGACCGCGCGAGCGCCGCCGAGCTGCGACCGCAGAAGATCGACGACGGCCTTGCGTTCATGTTCGAGACCCGGTGGCCGGTGACGGCGACGGCCCAGGCGGCACACGCCGACCACCTCCAGCAGGGCTACGACGGCGTGTGGCAGGGCCTGCAGCGGCACTTCCGCCCCTTGCACTGACCCCTCGCCGCCGACCGACGCCCCGCGCGCCAACCCTTCCCCACCGGTTTACGACCCTTGCACTGATCCCTCCCTACCGGTACGGATGGCCCCGTGACCTCCTTCGCCCCGGACTCGATCGTCCTGAACCGCAAGCTGCCGCTCTGGTACCAGGTGTCGCAGTCGCTGCGCGCCTCGATACTCGGCCGCTCGCCCCGGGACCCGTTGCGGCTGCCCACGGAGGAGCAACTCGCGGGGCACTACGGCGTCAGCGTGCTCACCATGCGGCAGGCGCTGAAGGAGCTGGAGGACGAGGGTCTGATCACCCGGCACCGCCGCCGGGGCACGTTCATCGAGCCGGACGTCCAGCGGGCCACCCCGGTACGGCTGTTGGGCTCGGTGGACGCGATCGTCGCCCAGCAGTCCGGTATGACGACCGAACTCCTCGACCACGGCAAGGCGTCCGTGCCGACCGAACTCGCCGAGCACTTCCCGGACTTGGCCGAGGTGGCGACGTACCACCGGCTGCGCAGCGACGAGAAGACCGGCGAGCCGACGAACCACGCGCGCAACCACATCCGTCCCGAGCTGGCCGCCCGCCTCGACCTGGACGACCTGGTCCGCTGGCCGATGACCAAGGTGCTGCGGGACGTCGTCGGCGCGGACATCAGCCGCATCACGGACACCGTGGAGGCCCGCCTCGCCGACCCGGAGACCGCGCGCCTCCTCCAAGTCCCGCTGCTCAGCCCGATCCTGCACTACACGGGCATCACCTACGACGCACAGGGCAGAGTGCTGGACGTGGCTGTCATCCACTACCGAGGCGACCGTTTCTCCTTCTCGGTCACCCTCGACGCGTAGACGCTCCGCTGGATGGCAGGTGCGTCGTCTGCGGGCCGGTGGGGGCTGGTCGCGCCCACGCGGCGGGGCCGCATATCAAATGCAGCCCCGCGCCCCTTAAGGGGCGCGACCCCCAGCCCGGCTGTCGTAAGCAGGTCGTACGATGCCAGGCGTGACGCACGACGACGCTCCGCTGCTCGCGGACCTCATGCCGTGGTCCGTCGCACCGATCCGGCTCGGCCGGGGGTGGCCGACGGCACCCGACGCGGCAACCCTGAAAGCCCGCTGGGACGCCCTGGTGAAGGCCGAAGTCACCGACCGGGAAACCCTGTTCGAGCCGACACGCTCACGCACCCTGCACTCGGCGGTGTCCCAACTCCCGGGCCAGCCCAGCGGCACAGAGAAGCTGATCCGCGCCACGGGCCCCTGCCCGGAACCGATCCGCGTCCTGCACGCCCCCTTCGACGAGCAGTGGCTGATCCCCGACCACCGGCTGATCGACGTGGCGCGACCGGAGTTGTGGCGGGTGGCGGACGAGCGCCAGATCTTCGTGGTGGAGACACCGGCCGTCCCCGGCACCTCCGGCCCACTCCTGCTCGCGTCCACGATCCTCCCCCAACTCCGTCCGGGCCGCGTCCGCCCCCTCTACCGCCGCCCCGCGGCCGAGGAGGCGAACCTGGCCCCGGGCCTGCTGGACCACCTCGCCACCCACCTG
Organism: Streptomyces sp. NPDC058469; assembly: GCF_042721125.1. Taxonomy (NCBI): domain Bacteria; kingdom Bacillati; phylum Actinomycetota; class Actinomycetes; order Kitasatosporales; family Streptomycetaceae; genus Streptomyces; species Streptomyces sp. NPDC058469. The sequence goes on along the minus strand of NZ_JBHXME010000006.1, from coordinate 117,982 downwards.
GGCCACTCCCCCGCCCCGGCGGACGTCCTGGCCTGGACGGTGGCGACGGCCCGCCCAGGACCGGCCGTACCCCTGACCCGTGACCCCGAACTCTGGTCACACGGAGTCGAGTTGGGCCACCGCCTCCTCTGGCTTATGCGCCGCAACGGCGACCGTCCCAAACTCCCCGGCGGCCGACGCCCGTACGTCCGTGCCCCGTTGCCACCCCTCCCCCTCACCCTCCACTACGACCGCGACGAGGAGACCCTCCACCTCGACGAGGGCCGCATCTCCCCGGTACCGCCCGAGTCCTGGGACTTCGAGGTGAGCGGAGTGCGGGTACTGGAGCAATGGTTCAACTCCCGTACGGCAGAAGCGGAACCGGGCACCCTGGCGGCGATCCGTCCGTCGACCTGGCAACAGACGTGGACGTCGGAACTGCTGGAGCTGATCACGGTGTTGGCGTTGCTCGCGGAACTGCGCCCACAGCAGGAGGAGTTGGAGGTGACGGACCGGATCACGGCAACGGAGCTGCGCAAGGCGGGCGTCCTCCCGGCACCGGAGTGGACGCGTCACCCCGCGTCGGTCCTGGACCACCACGAAGAGGGCCCGGAGGGCCAGTTCGCGCTGCTCTAACCCCGCTCGGGATCGAAGGCGTCCAGGACCTTCCCCAACGCCATGTCGAACACCGCGTCCAGGTCAATGGGCCCCGGATCCTCCATGAACGCCGCAGCCATCCGCGGATACGCCCCACCCGCGATCTGACTCCCCAAGTACGCGATCCGCACCGAGTTCTCCTGCTCCTCGGACCACGGCAACGACCGAGACCGCTCAGCGGTCGCCAACTCATTGGTCACGTACATCGTCACGACCCCGTTGAGCAGCCCGACGAGCTGCATCTTCGTGCCGTACGTCGCGTCGACGGGGTCCAGACAGGCCAGGCAGTGCTCCAGATACCGCAGCGCGTTGGGGCTGAAGCCGTACACCGGTGACATCAGCCGAGGCAGCCAGGAATGACGATGCATCAACGTCCGCGTCTGATGAGCGATCCGCAACATGTCCGCGCGCCAGTCCCCCGACGGCTCCCACTCCTCGTGCTCGCCGCTGACCGCGTCAACCATCAGCTCGTACAGGTCCTCCTTGCGGGGGACGTAGTTGTACAGCGACATGGTGCCGCACCCCAGCTCGGCCGCGACATGCCGCATCGACACCGCGTCCAGCCCCCCACCGTCGGCGATCCGCACGGCCGCCGCCGCGATGTCCGCGCGGCGGTACGCCGGCTTCGGCCCCCGCCCCGCACGCTCGGGACGCGCCCAGATCACTTCGGGTACGGCCGCTCGGTCCGCCATTGATCATCACCTCGATCACCATCCTAGTTACGTACACCGTACGTAGTGCGCTATGGTCGACCCATGACTACTACGTACGCTGTACTTAGTGAAGGTCTGGAGAAGCGCTTCGGCGCCGTGCACGCCGTGCGCGGGCTGGACCTGGCGGTGGCCGAGGGCACGGTCTGCGGAGTGCTCGGGCCCAACGGCGCGGGCAAGACCACGGCCGTACGGCTGCTCACCACGCTGCTGCGCCCCGACGCGGGCTCCGCGCGGATCGCCGGCCACGATCTCGTCCGGGAGGCTTCGGCCGTACGGCGCAGGATCGGCGTGACCGGGCAGTACGCGTCGGTCGACGGCGACCTCACCGGCCGGCAGAACCTGCGCCTGTTCGCGCGGCTGCACCGGGTGCGCGGTCCGGCGGAGCGGGCCGGTGAGCTGCTGGACCGCTTCGGCCTGACCGAGTCCGCCGACCGGCCCGCGTCCACCTACTCCGGCGGGATGCGCCGCCGCCTCGACCTGGCGGCGAGTCTCATACGACGCCCCGACGTGCTGTTCCTCGACGAACCGACGACCGGCCTCGACCCGGCCAGCCGGAACCGCATCTGGGACGCCGTACGGGACCTGAAGAGGGAGGGTACGACCGTGCTGCTGACCACGCAGTACCTGGAGGAGGCCGACCAACTCGCCGACGACATCGCCCTGGTGGACAAAGGGCGGGTCGCGCACAGCGGTTCACCGGCCCAGCTGAAGGCGCTCATCGGCACGTACGCCGAGGTCGTCGTCGCGCACGCCGACGCCCTCGCGAAGGCGGCCGGAGTCCTCGACCGACTCACCGGCGCCGAGCCGTCGTTCGACCACGAGCGCAACGCCGTCGGCGCGGTCACCGGCGATCCGACACTCACGCTCCCCCGGCTCGTCCGCGAACTCGACGCCGCGGGCGTGCCGTTGCTCGACGCGAGCATGCGACCGCCGACCCTGGACGACGTGTTCCTCCGCCTCACCGACACGGAACCGGGCACCCCCACCGACATCGAGGAGCGTGCCGCATGACCATGCTGGCGTACGACGGCACCGCGATGCTCGGCCGGCAGTTGCGACGGGTGCGGAACAACCCGGCGCTGGCGATCCTCACCCAGACCATGCCGATCACGATGCTGCTGTTCTTCGGGTACGTCTTCGGCAGCGCGCTCGCGATGCCGGGCGATGCCTACCGCTCCTACCTCGTCCCCGGCCTGCTGGTCGCGACCGCCGCCAACGGCATCATGACGGGCATGTTCCAGGCCGCCCAGGACTCGCACCGGGGCGTGACGGACCGCTTCCGCACCCTGCCGATGAGCAGGGCGGCGGTACCCCTCGGGCAGGCGACCGCCGACCTGGTCGTCACGGCGGCCGGCACCGTCCCGTTCCTGCTGGTCGGCCTCGCGGTGGGCTGGCGGATCGAGGGGTCGGCGCTCCAAGCCGCCGCTGCCGTGGGCCTGTTGCTGCTGTTCCGGTTCGCCTGTGCCTGGGTCGGCATCCTGCTCGGGCTCGCCTCCCGCAGCGAGGAGGCCGCCGGTCAGCTCGGCAGCGCGACCTTCATGCTGCCGCTGCTGTCCAACGCGTACATCCCGACCGACCGGCTGCCGGGCTGGCTGCGCACCCTGGCCGAGTGGAACCCGATCAGCGCGGTGACGACGGCCCTGCGGTACCTGTTCGGCAACTCCCCCATTCCCGACGGCGCCGCCTGGCCGGTGGCCCATCCGATCGCCGGGTCGCTGGCCTGGTGCGCCGCGCTGATCGCCGTGTTCGCGCCGCTCGCCGTACGCCGGTACGCGCACGGAGAGCGGTGAACCGCTACTGCTGAAGCGGCAGTTCGGGACCCAGGGACGAGAACTTCTCCTGAGAGACCACTCGTTGGGGCGGCCAGGTGATGTTGTCCGGCGGCCAGGTCTGGCCGGTCTCCTCCAGGAACCACTCCGGGGGTTCGTACATGGGCGGTTCGTAGCCGTCGGGCAGGACGGTCCGCCATGCGACGCCTTCCGTGCGTTCCTTGAACTCGTCCTTGATCGCCCTGAGCCGTTCCGGCTGGGTGAGGAGGTCGGTCGCCGTCGCCGCGAGATACCGGGCGGCGGCGATGACGGTCGCCCGGCCGGGTGCCGACGCCGCGCAGGCCGTGAGGGCCCAGGTGTGCAGCTTGCCGCCGATCGGGGCGAGGGCGGCGCCCATGGAGACGGTCGGCACGTTCCAGCTGATGTCGGCGACGTCCGTCGAGCCGCCGCCCAGGAACACCGGGTTGGGCGGCGCGAGTTCGGCGATCTCTGCGTGCAGGCCCTTCTGCGGCAGCCCGAGCGACTCCTGCAGGTCCCGCGCCAACCGCTGTGCCTCCTCGGTGAATTCGGGCGGGCCGAGCTGTCGCATGTTGTCGTACATCAGCTCCGCGAAGGCCCTGGAGGGGAGTTGGTTCCAGCAGGCGGCGGTGATGCGGTGCCGTACCGACGTCTGTGAAGCCTTCGCCGCCGCCTCGGAGACCGCGATCACCTTGTCGAGGAGGACCTGGACGCGGGCGGGGCTGCCCTCGCGGACGTAGTAGCTGATCTCCGCGATCTCGGGGGTGACGTTCGGGATGTCACCGCCGTTGTTGATCACCCAGTGGAGGCGTCCGCTCGGCGCCACGTTCTCCTCGCGCAGGAACTCGGAGAGGGTCGCCATCATCACGGCGGCGTCCAACGCGCTCTTGTTGCCGAGGGGATGGCCGCCGTGCCCGGCCACGCCCAGGAAGGTGAAGGTCACCGCCGTCATCGCGGTGCTGGTGCCCCAGCCGGTGGCGTTGGAGGTCGAGGGGTGCCAGTCGAGGAAGGCGTCGAGGCCGTCGTAGACGCCCTGGCTGACCGCGTATGTCTTGCCGATCAGGTTCTCCTCGGCGGTCGAGCCGAAGAACCTTACGGTGACAGGGAGTTGATGTCGTTGTGCTGCTTGCGCCACGGCCGCCGCAGCCGCTGCCGCCGCCGTACCGAGGGCGCAGTGGCCGCAGCCGTGGCCGGGGCCGTAGCCCGGCGCGAAGGGATCGTGGACGTACTCGCGCGGGTCGTGGTGGCCGACGCCGCTGCGCTGGGAGAGGCCGGGCAGCGCGTCGTACTCGCCGCTGAAGCCGAGGACCGGGCCACCGGTGCCGTGGGAGAAGGTCGCGGTGAAGGCGGTGGGGAAGCCGGCTGTGCCGAACTCGACCTGGAATCCCGCCTGTTCGAGGAAGGCGGCCTCGGCGAGGGAGGACTTCCACTCGCGGAGGCTGAGTTCGGCGTGCTCCCAGATCTCGGCGTTGAGGCCGGTGATCCGGTCCGTGTGCTCCCCTATCCAGTCCAGTGCGGTCGTCTTGGCGGGGCTGTCCAGGGCGAGGCCCGTGGGCGGGACGTAGGTGGGCGCGGTGACGTGGGCGGAGGCCGCCATCACCGGGTCGGTGGCGGTCGTCGTCTCGTGTTCGTGCTGATCGTGCGGGTCACACACGCGTACCTCCGGCGGCGAGGATGGATGCACCGGCCGATCGGTGCATCGGCCATATGAATCATGCTTCACGCATGACAAAGGTGTCAGCAACGGGACATGATCCCCGGCATGAACCCGCTTCCCCTCCCCCTGGACGGCATCACCGTCGTCGCCGTCGAACAAGCCGTCGCCGCGCCCTTCGCGACCCGGCAGCTCGCCGATCTCGGTGCCCGGGTGATCAAGGTCGAGCGGATCGACGGAGGTGACTTCGCGCGTGGTTACGACACCGCGGCCGGTGGTCTGGCCTCGCACTTCGTGTGGTGCAACCGGGGGAAGGAGTCGATCGCCCTCGATCTGAAGGACCCGCGCGGGGTCCACGTCGTACACCAACTGATCGCCGGCGCGGACGTGTTCGTACAGAATCTCGCGCACGGGGCCGCCGCCCGGCTCGGGCTCGACGCGGCCACGCTGTGTGCGGCGCATCCGCGGCTGGTCGCCGTGGACATCTCCGGGTACGGGGCGTCGGGGCCGTACGCCGACAAGCGGGCCTACGACATGCTCGTGCAGTGCGATGCGGGGCTGGTGTCGGTGACCGGGACGCCGGAGCAGCCGGTGAAGGCGGGTATTCCGGCCGCCGACATCGCGGCGGCCATGTACGCCTTCTCAGGTGTGCTCGCCGCGCTCGTGCGCCGGGGTGCGACCGGGCGCGGTGGGCCCGTCGAGGTGTCGATGCTGGACGCTCTCGCGGTGGGGGTCCCCCCACGCCTTTAAGGCAGTGGGGGAGGATGGGGCATCCGCTGCACCACGCGATGCACGGCGGAACTCCCCCGGCGCGCACGGGCCTTGCGCACGCCGTCATCGCCCCGTACGACGCCTATCCGACGGCGGACGGCGGGCGGGTGCTGCTGTCGGTGCAGAACGACCGGGAGTGGCGGCGGCTGGCCGAACAGGTCATTCAGCGGCCGGAGTTGGGGACAGACCCCGACTTCGCCACCAACCCCGCCCGAGTCGTGAACCGGGAACGCACGGACGCCCTCGTCGGTGAGGCGCTGGGTGGGCTGGCTGCCGACGAGGCCGTGGTGCTGCTGGAGCGCGCGGGTGTGGCCTGCGCGCGGCTCAGGGACGTACAACAGCTGGCGGAGCACCCGCAGTTGGCGGCCCGGGAGCGGTGGCGGGAAGTGGGTACGCCGGTCGGGCCGCTGCGGGCGCTGCTGCCGCCGATCACCTTGCCGGGCGGGGGCGAGGCGCGGATGGGCGACGTGCCCGCGCTCGGGGAACACACCGTGGCGCTGCTGCGTGCCGTGGGGATGGCGGACGTAGAGATCGCAGCACTGCGCCGGGACGGTGTGGCCGCCTGAGCGCGGGCCCCCGGGAACTCCCCGGGGACGCCGAGGAGTTGCTCAGCGCCCGCCGAACAGCGAACGGCGCAGCCTGCGCAGTGGCGCGAAGAGCTTGACTCGACTCACTCGCGTACCCCTGGCGCTGCGTTCCTGCGTGGTGTCACGCGATGTCAGCTCGCGCATCAGCAAGGTCGCCTCCGCCGTCTCGCGTTGCGGAACGGCAGGGCCGCCCAGCACCGAGAGATGGCGGTCGAGGCGCGAACTGGTCGCGCTGCTCCCGCACGTGATCGCAGGGACCCTTGCCCTGCTGCGCACTATCTGTTCCATGTCACTCCCCACCCGTACGAGTCCACCCGGCCCGGGCAGGGTAACCCTATCGCCCCAACCGAGCACTCGTGTATCGCGGTCACAGGATTCACCTTCCCTGTAAGGGTGTTGACGAAGCCCCTTTGATTACTCTCCGAATCCAACCGATTTCAGGGCGAGTTGGACAACTGGCTGAGTTGTGGGCTGTGCTGAGCCTCCGCCGGGCTCCACGGTCACTGCGAGTGATGTTGCGGACTTGTCGAGTCCGGTGGTGACCAAGGGCGTGTCGTCCTTGAAAAGCCCGAGGGAGCGCGGTTGCACATCGGGGCGCATCAGCCACAGTTGACGCACGCGCCCGCTCGGCAGCGCGCCGTACCCGTTCAGGGTGACGACCGCGCGCCCCTCCGACGCGGAGGCGATCACGCCGATGCTCCGGCCCGCGGTGTCCGCGCCGGTGGTCGCCCGGGCGTCGGGAGCTGCGAGAACGTGGGCGATGTCACGTGCCTGCGCCTGCTCGGCGTTCAGTTTGTCCTGCGTCTGGTTCGCCTGCACGGCGAACAGCGAGGCCACGACGAGCGCGGCGGCGGCCGTCACGGTGGCGAACGGCACGAAGAACGGGCGCCGTTGGGGTGCGCGGGCGCGCGACGCCTGCGGCTGTGTGCCCCACACATGGGCCGGCAGCCGGGGCGTGTACTCCCGCGTCTGCTCCCGCTGCTCCCTCGCGTGCTCGCGCAACGGTCCGGGTTCCTGCGGAGTCGCCCGTACGGCGGCCAGCACCCGGTCGCGCATGGCGAACGGCGGCTGGGCGGCCGTGGACCAGGCGAGGCGGACCGCGTCCTCGGTCAGCGCGCGGACCTCCTCGGCGCAGCGGTCGCAGTTCCTGAGGTGCTTCTCGAACTGGCGGCGCTCATCGGGTTCGAGGGCGTCGAGGGCGTAGGGGGCGGCGAGCGAGTGGAGATCCCCCCGGCGGAACAGTCGGGCGAGGATGCTCATGCGACACCTCCCAGGCAGTCGCGCAGCCGGGTGAGTCCGTCACGCATGCGGGTCTTGACCGTGCCCAGCGGCAGCGAGAGCCGCTCGGCCACTTCACGGTACGTATAGCCGTCGTAATAGGCGAGGGTGACGGACTGCCGTTGCAGGGCGGTGAGGCGGTCCAGGCAGCGGCGCACCAACTGGCGCTCCAGCCCGGCCTCGACCTCCTCGGTCACCTGGTCGAAGGCGGGGTGGTGGGAGCGCCGGGCCTCACGCTGCTCGCGTTCACCGGCCGCGCGGGCGCTGCGCACCCGGTCGACGGCCCGGCGGTGGGCGAGGGTGAGGACCCAGGACAGGGCACTGCCCCGGCCGGGGTCGAAGCGGGCGGCGGACCGCCACATCTCCAGCAGCACCTCCTGGGACACCTCCTCGGACTGCGCCGGGTCGCGCACCACGCGGCGCACCAGCCCGAACACCGGCCCGGACACCAGTCCGTACAGCTCCTCGAAGGCCCGTTGATCCCCTGCCGCCACCTGCACCAGGAGCTCGTCGGCCTCCACCCGTCCCCCACTCTTCGACCGCACGCGGCCCATCCCCTCATCACATCCCGTCACACGAGGCGTTCGTAGCGAACACCTCTACGGATGGGTTACGGATCAGCGCGCCCAAAACGCGGGTCAAGGGACGGATTGGAAGGCGCCAAAAAAACTTTTCAGGTTTGACCAATCCGCCCGGGCACCTGCTCCGAATCCCCGTGCGTCAGGCAAGTTGGCACTGAGGACGGACGGCATGACACCTATCTCCAGGAGCGGTGCGGGACGCAGGAAGCTCGCGGCCCTCGTATGCGGCGCGCTGGCCACCGGGGGGCTCGCAGCCGCCGGTACGGCCGCGCTGGAACCGGGAGTGGCCTCGGCCTCCTCCCACCGTGAGGCCCCCCTCATCTCGGGAACTCCCCAGTACGACAACACGGACCTGTACGCGTTCGTCAGTCCGGACAAGCCGGACACCACGACGATCGTGGCGAACTGGATCCCGTTCGAGGAGCCCGCCGGCGGCCCGAACTTCTACCAGTTCGCGGACGACGCCCAGTACGACGTGCACATCGACAACAACGGTGACGCGCTGGACGACTTCATCTTCCGCTACACCTTCAGCACGCAGATCAAGAACAAGAAGACGTTCCTGTACAACACGGGTCCGGTCACCAGCCTCACCGACCCCGACCTCAACATCACGCAGTCGTACGACGTCGAGCTCATCAAGCTGAAGAAGGGCAAGGAGGTCCGCAAGACGAAGATCGCCGACGACATCCCGGCGGCTCCGTCGGACGTCGGCGACGCGTCGATGCCGGACTACGCCAAGCTGCGCTCGCAGGCGATCTACAAGACGACGAACGGCGGCGCCACCTTCGCGGGCCAGGCCGACGACCCGTTCTTCGCGGACCTGCGCGTCTTCGACCTGCTCTACGGCGGGAACCTCAGCGAGGTCGGCAACGACACCCTCAAGGGCTACAACGTCAACACGATCGCCCTCCAGGTGCCGAATGACCTGATCCGGCAGTCGGCGAGCCGTCCGACCGTCGGCATCTACTCGACGACCCAGCGCAAGAACGCGAAGGGCTACTACTCGCAGGTCTCGCGGCTGGGCAACCCGTTGGTCAACGAGGTCGTCAACCCGCAGAAGGACAAGGACAAGTTCAACGCGTCCGAGCCCAAGGACGACGCGCAGTTCCTGAAGAACGTGACCGAGCCCGAGATCCCGAAGCTCATCGAGTCGATCTACAAGATCAAGGCGCCGAGCGAGCCGCGCAACGACCTCGTCAGCGTGTTCCTCACGGGCGTCAAGGGCCTCAACACGGAGCAGCCGTACGCGACTCCGTCGGAGATGCTGCGACTCAACACCTCGATCAAGCCGGCCGCGCACCCCAAGCGCCTCGGTGTCCTGGACGGCGACAACGCGGGCTTCCCGAACGGGCGTCGGCTCACCGACGACGTGATCGACTCCGCGCTCCAGGTCATGGAGGGTGAACTGGTCGGTTCCAAGAACGACCTGGGTGACGCGGTCGACAAGAACGACAAGGGCTTCGAGAAGTACTTCCCGTACGTCGCCGAGCCGACCACGGGTTCACGCGGCCCGCTCGCCAAGGGCACGACCAGCGGCAGCGACGTCAAGAACCAGCTGGGCGACGCGTTGCAGCCGACGGGTTCGTCCTCCGGCAGCGACAACATGATGCTGATCGTCGCGTCGGCGGCCTCGGGTGTGGCCGGAGTCCTGCTGATCGGCGCGGCCTTCGCGTGGTGGCGCCGCCGGATGACCCACCGCCCGTACTGATCCCCCTGACTGGCGCGGCCCGCACAGCACTTCCCCCACGGTGCGGGCCGCGCCACCCCGTGTCGCGACTTCCTTGAGCAGTACGGCACTTGACCCACGTATCCCCACGTGTCCACCGATCCACGGAACCACTGATCCACCCAGGCGATGGAGGAACGGCATGGCCCCGCGCGAGAACGACAACAAGCCGACGGAGGCCGAGCCCGGCGAATCGCCGGTGCCGGTGCCTGCGGCGGCGGAGCGGGAGTGGGAGCGGCTGTGGGAGCAGGGGGAGGATTCGGGGGGCGAGGACGACGGGGAGGTGGGCGCCGGGCCGGAGGGTGAGCGGGACGCGGACTCAGGCACCGAGGCCTCCGAGGCCGCGGTCGACGCCCGTGCCGAGGCGACCGACGCCTCCGGCGACACCGACGCCGACGCCAAAGCCCGTGAAGTTCCAGGTCCCACCGCCGCCGATTCCCCCGAGCCGACCCCCAGTGTCGACGACGCGGCCCGGGCCCCAACTCCCGTGCACGGCAGTGCCGATGAGCCGGCCCCCTCCCACAGTCACGACCACGACCATGACCATCTCCACGACCACGGCCACGACCACGCCGATGGATCGGCCGCCCCGCACAGCCACACACCCCCCGCGATCCCCCACCTCGACGCCGACCGCATCGCCGCCGTGCGCCGAGTGGCCGCCGCTGGTCGTCGCTGGCGGGCCGTTCAACTCGCCGGGTGCGCCGCCCTGTTGGCCGTGGCGATGACCGCCGGGGCCATTGCCATCGGGGCGGCCGAGAACAGTGGCGCCACGGGGGTCGCCGCCGCGTCCAGTGCCGTGTCGCCGGAGTTGCTCGCCAGTGGGAGCCTGGACGCGAGTATCGCCTCGCTGCAGGCCCATCTGAGGACGCAGCCCAAGGACTTCGACGGGTGGGCGACGCTCGGGCTGGCGTATGTGGAGCAGGCCAGGACGAAGGGTGACCCGTCCCGGTACCCGCAGGCGCAGGCCGCCCTGCAGCGGTCGTCGAAGATCTCGCCCGGCAACGAGAACGCCCTTGAGGGCCGTGCCGCACTCGCCGCCGCCCGGCACGAGTTCGCGGAGGCCCTGACCTACGCGGACCAGGTGCTGAAGGAGAACCCGTACAGCGAGCGCGCCCTGTGCTCCCGTATCGACGCGCTCGTCGAACTCGGCCGCTACGCCGACGCGTCGAAGGCCGCCGACCTCGCCGACGCCCGCAAGCCCGGCGTTCCGGTCTTCACCCGGTACGCGTACGTGCACGAGCTGCGCGGTGACGTGGCCACGGCCCGCAAGGTCCTGGAGCAGGCCCTCGCCGCCGCCACCTCCCCCGGTGACATCTCGTACGTGGCCGGAACGCTCGGCCAACTCGCCTGGAACCAGGGCGACTACAAGACCGCCCTGAACGACTACGGCCGTGCGCTCGCCGCCGACGAGAACTACCTCCCCGCCCTGGAGGGCCGCGCCCGCGCCCAGGCCGCCCTGGGCGACCGCGCCGAGGCCATCAAGGGCATGGAGCTGGTCGTCTCCCGCTACCCGCTGCCCCAACCCCTCGTGGAACTCGGCGAGTTGTACGAGAGCCGGGGCGCCGAGGGCGACAAGGCGAAGGCCGACGACCAGTACGCCCTCGTCGACGCCTGGATCGCCCTCGCCCGTGCCAACGGCGTCAACGCCGACCTGGACACCGCGCTCGCCGCCGCCGACCACGGCGACGTCAAGTCGGCCCTGAAGGCCGCCCGCGCCGAGTGGGCCCGCCGCCACACCGTGCACACCGCGGACGCCCTCGCCTGGGCCCTGCACGTCAACGGCCTCGACAAGGAGGCCCTCCCCTACGCCCGCCAGGCCACGGCCACCGGCTACCACAACGCCTCGTTCGTCTATCACCTCGGCACGATCGAACTCGCCACGGGCCACAAGGCGGACGGCCGCGCCCACCTGACCAAGGCCCTGAAGCTGAACCCGGGCTTCTCGCCCCTGGGCGCCGCCAAGGCCCGTAAGGCGTTGGAGGCGACCAAGTGACGCCGGTCCGCCGTCTGTTGGCCTCCGCCGCGGCCGTCCTCACGGCCGCCGGAGCGCTCCTGCTGGTCCCCACGGCCGCCGCGAGCGCGCACCCCCTCGGCAACTTCACCGTCAACCGCTACGACGGTCTCGTCGTCGCCCCCGGCCGACTGCGCGTCACGCACATCGAGGACCTCGCCGAGATCCCGGCGACCCAGGCCAAGCCGGACATCAGGCAGTTGGGCATGACCGAGTGGGCCCGGCAGCGGTGCGACAAGGCCGCCGAGGGCAGCGAGGTCACCGTCGACGGCCGTACGGTCGCCCTCACGCCCGGCACCAGCACCGCGCGCCTGCGACCCGGGCAGGCCGGGCTCAACACCCTGCGGGTGGAGTGCGGTTCGACCGCCGCGCTGCCCAAGGGGAGCACGGTCACCCTGGGCTTCCACAGCGCGGGACTGACCACCGGCCCGGGCTGGCGGGAGATCACCGCGCGCGCCGACCGGATGACGCTCACGAAGTCCGACGTGGCGAAGAAGTCGATCTCGCACGAACTCACCAGCTACCCCAAGGACTTGCTCTCCTCCCCCGCCGACACCACGACCGCGTCCCTGCACGCCCGTCCCGGCGGCCCGGCCCTCGCCGACGACGGCCAGTCCGCGTCGGAGCCGCCCGCCGCCTCCGTGCTGCCGCGTGGCGCCGACCGCTGGACGCAGGCCCTGAACAACCTGGTGGCCCGCCACCACCTCACGATCGGCTTCGCCGCCCTCTCCCTGCTCATCGCCGTCGCCCTGGGCGCGATGCACGCGCTCGCCCCCGGTCACGGCAAGACCCTGATGGCGGCCACGGCAGCCGCCCGGGGCGGTCGTGCCCGCCTCAAGGACGTCCTCCCCCTCGCCGCCTCGGTCACCGTCACCCACACCCTCGGCGTGATCGCCCTGGGCCTCCTGGTGACGGCCGGCTCCGCCGCGACCCCCTCGGTGATCGCCTGGCTCGGCATCGCGAGCGGCGTCCTGGTCCTCTTCGCCGGCGCCAACCTCGTACGCCGCGCCTGGCGCAACCGCCCACGCCCACAAGCCCCTTCACACCCGCACCCCCACGATCACCAGCACGAGACCGCCAAGGCCCCCGAGCGCTCGCTGGTCCTGGTCTCCGCACACGCCGATGCCGGGTCCACCCACACCGATGGCCACCCGCACCCGCACAGCCACGACGACGAGCACGCGCACAGTCACGATCACGGCGACACTCACGACCACGGCCATGACCACCCCCACCCCCACCCCCACGACCACACGCACGACCACGACTCCGCCGTAGAACACACGCACGGCGGCTTCACCCACACCCACTCCACCGCCCCGACCGTCCGCGGCACGATCCTGCTCGGCTTCGCCGGTGGGCTCGTGCCGAGTCCGTCCGCCGTGGTCGTCCTCGTGGGGGCCGCCGCGCTGGGCCAGGCGTGGTTCGGGCTGCTGCTCGTCGTCGCGTACGGCGTCGGGCTCGCCCTCACCCTCACAGCCGCCGGATTCGCCGTCGTCAAGCTGGGTACAGGAATGAACCGTGTGCTGGACCGGCGCCCCCGCTGGACCACCAGCCCCATGGCAGTGCTGGTCCGCAGGACCTTGCCGCTGGGATCGGCACTCGTCGTCGTGGCTCTCGGGGCCGGATTGGTGTTCAAGGGGGCAGCATCAGCGCTCGGCTGAGTTACGTTTGGCGAGAATTCGCCCGGCTGCGAATGGGGGGAGCCCATGTCCGAAGATCCGGGCACTGAACGTGTGATCGCGGGCCGCTACCGGCTCCTGTCCCCCCTCGGTGAGGGCGGGATGGGCACGGTGTGGCGGGCCCGCGACGAAGTGCTGCAACGCGAGGTCGCCGTCAAGGAGGTGCGCGCTCCGTCCGGACTGGCGTCCGGTGACGTCGAGCGGATGTACGCGCGGCTGGAGCGCGAGGCGTGGGCGGCGGCGCGGGTCGCCAACCGCAACGTGGTGACGGTGTACGACGTGGCGACGGAGGACGGCCGCCCCTGGATCGTCATGGAGCTGGTGCGGGGTGTGTCCCTGGCCGATCTCCTGGACGCCGAGGGGCCGTTGACGCCGCAGCGGACCGCGCACATCGGTGCCGAGGTGCTCGCCGCGCTGCGGGCCGCGCACGACGCCGGAGTGCTGCACCGCGATGTGAAACCGGCCAACGTGCTGATGTCGAACGACGGTCGGGTCGTACTGACCGACTTCGGCATCGCGATGGTCGAGGGCAGTTCGGCGCTGACCATGACGGGTGAGGTCATCGGTTCGCCCGAATTTCTCGCCCCGGAGCGGGCGTTGGGCCGTACGCCGGGTCCCGAGTCCGACCTGTGGGCGCTCGGCGTGCTGCTGTACGCGGCGGTCGAGGGCCACTCGCCGTTCCGCCAGAACACCCCGCTGAGCACGCTGCGTGCCATCGTCGACGAGGAGTTGCCGACCCCGCGGCTGGCGGGGCCGCTCACCCCGGTCATCGAAGGGCTGCTGCGCAAGGACCCGGCCGAGCGGATGCCCGCCGAGCAGGCGGAGCAGGATCTGCGGCTGGTCGCGGCGGGCGGTACGCCTCGCGCGTCCACGGCGCCGACGACGCCGTACTCGCCGACGATGGCAGGGTATCCGCAGGACGGCTACGGCCGGCAGGACTCGCGGACGCCGCCGCAGCCGGTGCAGGGCTTCGGGCCTCCGCCCGACTCCTACTCGACGCCGACGGCCACGGACGAACCGCACCGCAACCGGCGCGCGGCCGTGGTGCTGGTCGCGGGGCTGGTCGCGCTGGCCCTGGCGATCGGCGGGCTGACGTACACGCTGATCAACCGGAACAACGACGGGAACGCGAACGCGGGCAAGGGCAGCAGCACCCCCAAGAGCCAGCCCTCGGACGGGACTTCGCCCAGTGCGAGCAGCAGGACCACGGCCGCGAGCGATACGCCGAGCCCGAGCAGCAGCAAGTCCTCCTCGGCGCCGCAGTCGGTGAAGGCGACGGTGGAGGGTGCCAACACCGAGTACTCCGGGAGCTGTCCGCCGCCGAGCGCGAAGGCGCCGACCTTCACGGCCAGCATCACGGTGGGGAAGCTGCCCGCGGAGGTCTCCTACCGGTGGGTGACGAAGACCGGTTCGGTCTCCGACCCCGGCTGGAAGACGCTGTCGTTCCCGTCGGGCGGCGGGAAGACCAAGCAGGACAGGGTGTTCCTGACGACGTACACGAACAGCGGGACGTTCAAGAACGAGATCAGTGTCCAGATCCGCAGCCCGGTGAACGAGGAGTCCAACTCCGTGCCGTTCTCGGTGACGTGCGTGGCGGAGACCCCGTCGGACGGGGCCTCCGCCTCGGATTCGGCATCACCCTCTGCCGGGTGAGGCGTCAGGCCGCGCTGGCGAACACCGGCAAGTAGCCGCCGGACTGGCCGGCCGCGGTCGGGTGGTACGACTCGCTGATGCTCAGCAGGTTGAGGCTGTGCAGCCAGGAGCTGCCGGAGCAGAGCTCGTGGCCGGTGAACTTGGTGCGTACGTCGCCGTAGGTGAAGCCGTGGTCGGCGGCGCGCTTGGCGAGGGCGGCGTCGAGGTAGTCGGCCGCGCCGTTGATGGCGGAGCGCTTGGTCGCGGAGAGGCCGAGGCAGGTGGTGCCGAGTCGGTAGAAGCGCGGGTAGCCGAGCACGACCACGTGCGCGGAGGGGGCCTTGGCGCTGATCGTCGAGTAGACCTTGTCGAGGAGGCCGGGCAGCGTCGAGTCGACGTACGCCTTCGCGGTGGCGATCCGGGTGAGGCAGGAGCTGTCGGACTGCAGGACACAGGTCGTCATGACGTCGGTGAAGCCGGCGTCGTTGCCGCCGATGCTGATCGAGACGAGGGCGGTCGAGGCGCTGAGGGTGCCGAGCTGGTTGGCGAGAACATCACCCGTACGAGCGCCCGAGCAGGCCTTGAAGTCGAACGTCGAGGGTGAATGTGCGGCCGCCCAGAGGTAGGGGTAGGCCTTGGTGCTGCGGTCGCAGGACCCGCTGGAACTGATGTAGGTGCCCGCGCCGACCCCGGAGGAGTAGGAGTCGCCGAGGGCCACATAGCCGCCGGTGGCGGCGAGTTGGGACGCCTGCGCCGTCATCGCCCCGGTGAGGGCGAGCGCGGCGGCGAGGAGGAGCGAGGTCACGTATGCCGTAAATCGGGAACGTCTCATGGAACCTCCCTTAGCAGGATCTCTGCCACAACCGTCGTAGCAGCGACCCGCGTTGACGGGAAGTGTGCATGCCAAGGGTTTGCCGGGGGGAACAGGTGTTCACCTGTGCATCCGAACCGGGATGGGTGCCCTCCGCATCTTGACGATGCCGGTCGGGCTGCGCGACATTGAAGTCCGGCATCCGGCGCGTCGGGGGGCAAAGTCGCCAATGCAGACCTTACGTATCAAGAGAGCTTCCACGGACGGCGTCGAGCGTGTGCGGTCAGGACCGGGGAGGGACCTGGCGCCACTGCTCGCGGGCGCGGCAGTTGCCGTGGGAGGGGTCGGCGCGCTGCTCGCGCTCATCGACTCGGGATCACCGTTGCGCGGTCCGTTCGCGCTGTTCTTCCTGTTCGCGGCGCCGGCTTCGGCAATTGCCGCGGTGTTGCGCGGACTTGATCCTTTCGGCCGTGTTCTCACCTCGGTGGCGGGCGCGGTGGTCGTCGACATGCTGGTGGCCCAGGGAATGCTGGCCGTGCACCGGTGGTCGGTCGACGGTGGAATCGTCACGGTGGCGGTGATCAGTGGCTTGATTTCGCTATCGGTATTCATACGGCATATGCCGGGCCGTACAACGGCTGACAAAGTTGTGTAACGGTCAAACCAACAAAAACGTGAGGCCTCGTTCCAGGTCTTGCCATACAGGTTCAATCATCAATACCGTCGTACATCTCACCCGCACTGGTTCATCATCTAGCGGCTCTAGGGGAGGGCTCAAGAACCGCGATGAATCCGGGGCGGGGCGCGGTAGGGGGGTGCCGTGCTCGGTGACCGTATTTTGTGACCGAGTCGTCCGCGCGGCCGGCTTTCATGTTTTTCGGGGGTCGACCAGTTTTGCCAGCTCACCATGCGTGCACGGAGATTGATTTCTCCGTGGCGCCCGTGAGAACCCCCCTTTCGAACCGGAGCACATAGCCGGGCCGCCCAGGGGCGGGCGGTCCGCCGGACGAGAGGGACCAGACTCGTGAGTTCTGTTCTGCGCCCAGCGACATCGGGCCAAGATCCGTTAATGTCGGCCAAATACCGGCCGATCTCCTCTCACCTGGCGATCACACCGCCGGTGAGCGTGGTGATTCCCGCCATGAATGAGGCGGAGAATCTCCCCTACGTCTTCAAGACACTTCCTGCGTGGATACACGAAGTGGTTCTTGTGGACGGCAATTCCACCGACAACACCGTCGAGGTGGCCCGCGAGCTGTGGCCCGGGGTCAAGGTCGTCGAACAGCAGGGCAAGGGCAAGGGGGATGCCCTGATCACCGGTTTCGAGGCGTGCAGCGGCGACATCATCGTGATGGTCGACGCGGACGGCTCGGCCGACGGGCACGAGATCGTCAGCTATGTCTCCGCCCTCGTCTCGGGCGCCGACTTCGCCAAGGGTTCGCGCTTCGCCAACGGCGGCGGCACGGACGACATGACGTTCATCCGCAAGCTCGGCAACTGGGCGCTGTGCACGATCGTCAACCGCAAGTTCGGCGCCCGCTACACCGATCTCTGCTACGGATACAACGCGTTCTGGCGGCACTGTCTCGACAAGATCGACCTCGACTGCACCGGCTTCGAGATCGAGACGCTCATCAACATCCGGGTGGTCAAGGCCGGTCTCAAGGTGCAGGAGATCCCCAGCCACGAGTACCTCCGTATCCACGGCACGAGCAATCTGCGCGCCGTGCGGGACGGGATCCGGGTGCTCAAGGTGATCCTCAAGGAGCGCTCCAACCGGCGTGCGCTGCGCCGTCGTTCGCACTCCACGATGATCGACACCCTCGACCCGCAACTCGACCCGCAGCTCAACTCGGTCCGGGGAGAGGTGTCTTGAGCAGTCATGACATCTCTGTCGTGATCTGCGTCTACACCGAGGACCGCTGGGAGGACATCCTCGCGGCGGTCTCCTCGGTGCGGGCACAGTCACGGCCCGCGCTGGAAACGTTGCTGGTCGTCGACCACAACCCCGCTCTCCTGGACCGACTCACCAGGGAGTACAAGGACTACGAGGAGACCGGCGAGGTCCGCGTGCTGGCGAACGCGGGCCCGCGCGGCCTGTCCGCCGGCCGCAACACCGGCATCGCCGCCTCGCGCGGCGAGGTCATCGCCTTCCTCGATGACGACGCCGTGGCCGAGCGGGAGTGGCTGCGGCACTTCGCCGAGGCGTACACCGATCCGAAGGTGATGGCCGTCGGCGGCCGGACGATGCCGATCTGGGCGTCGGGCCGCCGGCCCGCCTGGTTCCCCGAGGAGTTCGACTGGGTGGTGGGCTGCACGTACAAGGGCCTGCCGCCCGGCCGGGTCCGGGTGCGCAACGTCCTCGGCGGCAACGCCTCGTTCCGGCGTACGGCGTTCGACGCGGCCGGCGGTTTCGCGACCGGTATCGGGCGCGACGGCGACAAGCGTCCGCTGGGCGGCGAGGAGACGGAGCTCTGCATCCGGCTCACGCGGGCCAGACCGGACGCGGTGCTGTTGATCGACGACCGGGCGGTGATCCACCACCGGGTGCCTGCGGTGCGCGAGCACTTCGGCTACTTCCGTACGCGTACGTACGCCGAGGGTCTCTCCAAGGCGCTGGTGGCCCGAAGTGTCGGTGCCGACAAGGGACTTGAGTCCGAGCGCCGGTACACGACCCGGGTCCTGCCGGCCGGCGTGGCACGCGGGCTGCGGGACGCCGTGTTCGCCCGGCCGGGCGGCGTCGGCCGGGCGGGCGCGATCGTCGCCGGGGTGTTCACGGCGGCGGGCGGGTATGTCGTCGGGAGCGTCAAGGCACGGCGGGGCGGGGCCACTTTCGAGGTGGTCGAGATCGATCGGGGGGACGCACATGAGTGACACACCGGTGCCGATCCTGATGTACCACTCGGTCGCCGCCGCCCCGAACGACGCCACCCGCGCCCTGTCCGTCGCGCCGGAGGCGTTCGCCGAGCAGCTGGCACTCCTCGGCGACCTGGGCTTCACACCCGTCAACACGGCCGAGCTGGCCGCGAGTTGGCGCTCCGGCAAACCACTGCCCGAGCGTCCGGTCCTGATCACCTTCGACGACGGCTACGAGGGTGTGCACCGGCACGCGCTGCCCGCGCTCGCCCAACACGGCTTCGCGGCCACCCTGTTCGTCTCCACCGGCTGGATCCGGGGCGCCCACGACACCGGGGGCGGCCTGGACACCATGCTCGACTGGGACCAGGTGCGCGAACTCGCGGGCATTGGCGTCGAGATCGGCGGCCACAGCCACACCCACCCGCAGCTCGACCAACTCGACGACGACTCCCTGCACACGGAGCTGGTCCGCTGCAAGGAGATCGTCGCCGACGAACTCGGCACCGTGCCCGTCTCGTTCGCGTATCCGTACGGCTACTCCAGCCGCCGGGTGCGCGGCGCGGTGCGCGGAGCGGGGTTCGCGCAGGCGCTCGCCGTCGGCAACGACCTCGCCCGGCGCCGCCAGGGACCGTACGCGCTGCGGCGGGTGACCGTGCGCCGCAGTACGGGTGTCGCGGAGTTCGAGCGGCTCGTCGAGGGCCGTGCGATCGCCCGCAACTTCGCCAGAGACCGTGCCCTCACGCAGGGTTACGCCATGGTCCGCAGAGCTCGACAGGTCCGCCGGAAGGCCATCCGTTCCCGTGTCTGACACGACGACCACCACCCAGGACACAACGCCCGAGACCGCGGCGCCCCCGCAGACGGGGCGCCGACTGCGCCTGCCGGGGAGGGGCAAGTCCCCCGGCGGCAGCCCGCTGTTCCGCAACGCCTACGCCCTGATGCTCAACACCGGGATCTCCGCGGTGCTCGGGCTCGGGTTCTGGCTCATCGCCGCCCGCTACTACTCCGAGTCCGCGGTCGGCCAGGGCTCCGCCGCGATCGCCGCGATGAAGTTCCTCGCGGGACTGACCGCGGTGACCCTGACGGGCGCCCTGGCCCGGTTCATCCCGGTCGCCGGACGCCACACCGGCCGGCTCATCTTCCGTACGTACGCGGGCAGTTGCGTGGTCGTGGCGCTGGCCGCGGTCGTCTTCCTGTCCACCCTGAACTCGTGGGGACCGTCGTACCGCTTCCTGCACGGGCCGGTCAACGGCCTCGGCTTCATCCTGGCGGTCGTCGCCTGGAACGTGCTCACGCTCCAGGACGGCGTGCTGACCGGGCTGCGCAGCGCGCCGTGGGTGCCGGTGGGCAACACCGTGTTCTCGGCCGTGAAGCTGGCGCTGCTCGTCGCGCTCGCGACGGCGCTCGCCACGAGCGGTGTCTTCGTGTCCTGGGTCGCCGCGATCGCGTTCTCCGTGGTGCCGCTCGGCCTGCTGGTGTTCCGGCGGCTGGTGCCCCGGCACATCAAGGCGACCCAGGAGCACGCGAAGCCGCCGACGCTGAAAGAGATCAGCAGGTTCCTCGCCGGGGACTACACCGGCTCGCTGTTCTCGCTCGCCGTGGTCTACCTCATCCCGGTGATCATCGCCTCGCAGGTCAGCTCCCAGGACAACGCGTACTTCTACATCACGACGACGATCGGCGGCACGATCAACCTGCTCGCCATCAACATGGGCGCCTCCCTCACCGTCGAGGGCTCGCACGACCCGGCGCGGCTCGCCGCCAACACCCGGGCGGCGATCAAACGGATGGCCCGGATCATGCTGCCGATCTGCGCGCTGCTGTTCATCTGCGCACCCTGGATCCTGGGCGTGTTCGGCGCGGGCTACGCGGACGCGGCGACGCCGCTGCTGCGCTGGTTCGCGGTGGGCGCGCTGCTGCGGGTCCTCATGGAGACGTACTTCGCGGTACTGCGCGCCCAGAGCCGTACCGCCGGACTCGCCTGGCTGCA
Source organism: Streptomyces sp. NPDC058469 (assembly GCF_042721125.1). Classification (NCBI taxonomy): domain Bacteria; kingdom Bacillati; phylum Actinomycetota; class Actinomycetes; order Kitasatosporales; family Streptomycetaceae; genus Streptomyces; species Streptomyces sp. NPDC058469. The sequence goes on along the minus strand of NZ_JBHXME010000006.1, from coordinate 97,258 downwards.
GGGCCTGTTGTGCCTGCTCGTGCTCAGTCTGACGCTGCTTCTGCTCCCCCGCATGGGCCTGACCGGCGCGGGCGTCGCCGAGATCTCCAGCCTCGCGGTGATCGTGGCCATCGCCGCGCCCAGGCTGTTCAAGACGCTCAGGGCCGCGCCGGCCGCGGAACTCCCCGAGGACGCGGCGCCCGACGGGGACCTCGCCGACCTGGGGGCGCGCGAGGTCCCCGCCGCGCCGCGCCGTCGTGGCCCGGCCTGGGCGCTCGACTCCGACACCCTCGCGCTCGGCATCCACGTCGACTTCGACCACCTGGAACGCCGGCCGGACGTACGTCCGGGGCCCGGCACCCCGCCCACCGGCACGCCGATCGTGTCCGGCGACCAGCGTCCTACCTGGGCGCTCGGCATCAAGCGGTCCGAGATCGTGGGGCTGCCCGTCGAGGAACGCGAACCCGGCTCGGAGTCGTCACTGAGCCCGGCCGCGGAGCCCGAGGTGGACGCGCCGTTCGAGCCCGCCAACGGCTCCGACCGGGTGGTCGTACCGGAGGAGTCGCTCGTACGGGAACAGGCCCGGGAGGACGCGGCGGAGAAGGCACAGGGGTCCGAAGTGCCGCCGCCTGCCCGCCCGTTGTCCCTGCGTGAGCGCCTGGTGCCCACGCGGCCGGGTGTCGTGCTCGGCTGTCTGCTGGTCGCCGCGCTGCTCCTGTACTGGGTGCCCGCGCTGCGGCTCGGCGAGTCCGACCTGGACCGCATGGGCGGGCTCGGCCTGATCTCGGTGCTGCCGCTGTCCACGCTGGTCGGGGCCGCGCTGCTGATCACGGTGTTCGCCTCGCTGCTGTGGCTGGGCCGCGAGCACAAGGCACTGCTGCTGATCACCCTGCTCGCGACCGTGATCTCGCTGCACGCGCTGCCCGCGGTGATCGAGACCGAGCCGCGCTTCCCGACGGCCTGGCAGCACCTCGGGTTCATCGACTACATCGACCGCACCGGGTCGGCCGTACCCGACCTGGACGCGCGCTGGAGCTGGCCGGGCTTCTTCGCGGTGGCCGCGTTCATCGGCAGGGCGTGCGGGATCACCGACTGGACCGAGGTGATCCGCTGGTGGCCCACCGTCATCCAACTCGCCTATCTGGCACCGATGTTCCTGCTCGTGCGCTCCCTGCGGGCGAGCTGGCGGGCGAAGTGGACCGGCATCTGGATCTTCGTGCTCAGCGGCTGGGTCGGCCAGGACTACTTCTCCCCGCAGGGCTTCACCTTCCTGCTCTATCTGGCCTTCGTGGCGATCCTGTTGGTCTGGTTCCGGGCACCACACGTCCTGTGGACGAGGATGCGGCCCGGCGAGGCGGAGGTCGAACCCACCGACCGGCGTCAACAGGCCGTCCTGCTCCTGGTGTTGATCGGGCTGTTCGCGGCGAGCGTCCCGGCCCACCAGCTCACGCCGTTCGTGATGCTGGGCGTGCTCACGGTGCTCGTCCTGGTCGGCCGCTCCGAACTGCGCGGCCTGCCCATCCTGTTCGCAGTGCTGGTCGCGGTGTGGATCGGTTTCATGGCCGAGCCGTACTGGTCCGGGCACTTCAACGACCTCTTCGGCGGGGTCGGCGGCGTCGGCAGCAATGTGTCGACCTCCGTCTCCGGCCGTATCCAGGGCGGCAGTTCGACCCACAAGCTGGTCCTCTACACCCGCGTCCTGCTGGCCGGCGGCGTCATGGCCTTCGCCTGCTGGGGCTGGTGGCGCCGCCGCGACCACAAGTACCGCGAACGCTCCCTGCTCGTCCTCACCTTCGTCCCGTTCCTGGGCTTCGGCATGCAGTCCTACGGCGGCGAGATGGCGCTGCGCGTCTTCATGTTCGCGGTTCCCGGCGCGGCCCTGCTCGCGGGCCTCGCCCTCTTCCCGCGCACCGGCGTCACCGCCAAGGAGCGTGAGAAGGACCGGATGAGCCTCGCCCCGCTGGCCGCCCTGATCGCCGGGTTGCTGCTCATGAGCGGCTTCCTGGTGGCCCGTTGGGGCAACGAGGGCTTCGAGCGGGTTCGGCCCGGCGAGGTCGCGGCCATGAACTACGTGTACGCCCACGACAAGCCGACCGTACGCCTGCTGTGGCTGAGCAACGACACGGTCAACGACGTGACGCCGGCGATGCCGTGGGGCGCGAAGGACATGGAGCGGGTCAACTACGTGCCGACGCTGGCACCGGCCGACCCGGTGCTGGTGTCCGGTCTGGTCAAGGCGCTCAAGGACGCGGGCCCGAACTCGTATCTGATGCTCAACAAGAGCCAGGTCGTCTCGCTCCAGCTGGACGCGGGCTACTCGGCGTCCTGGGAGTCCCGGCTCATCCAGAACCTGGACAACCGGCAGGAGTTGAAGAAGGTCCTCGTCAACGCCGACGTGACCATGTACTCCCTGCGCGAGCAGCCGGCCGGCGCGGTCCCGAAGCCCGATCCCGGGCCGATCGGACCGCAGATCACCTGGACGCCGTGGTCGGTGGTCGGCGCACTCGCCGCGCTCGCGCTGATCCTGATGCTGACGGCCCGCGAGGTCGTCCGGGTCGTGGTGCGGCCGAGTGTGCGTCAACTGCGGTGGCTGCAGAGCAGTTTCTGGTTCTCGCTGCCTCTGCTGGCGGTGCTGCTGGCCTCGCTGGTGCAGCGGTTCCTGACGATGAAGTAGCGGGGTCCGAGGAGGCCAAGTGGGGTTCTACGGAGTCAAGTAGGGCTCTACGTGGGTCAAGTGGCTTATCGCGTGAGCCACTTGACCTCGTAGGCCGCCATGTCGAACTGCTTCCCGTCGACCTTCGCGCTGATCTGCCGGTCCAGGGTGTTCACAACCAGGATCGCCTTGTCGGTGGCCAGGACCCGTACGTTGGGCACGTCGTCGGCGGCGACCGACACCGTCTCGTACGTCGTACCAGGACCGAACGCCGCGTCGAACCGGGAGACCAGGTCGTACATCGGCAACCGCTGCCCGCCGCCGGAGCCGTCGGTCGGCGTCCACAGGCAGCCCGCGCACTCCGTGCCCTTCTCCTCCTCCGGGTTCCAGTAGAAGCCGGAGGTGGCGCCGCCCTTGGCCAGGGCGATCATGCCGGTGGCCTGGACGGCGACGCGGTGGGTCTCGGACCAGCCCTTGCGGTCGTCGTTGCCGTCGGCGGGCTCGACGTAGTACTCGGCCCACCACAGCGGCAGGTCGTGCGTCTGCTGCCGCACCCACTCGCTCACGGCGGTGAGCTTGTCGGTGGCCCCGAACTCGTTCGGCAGCAGGTCGTCGTCGTTGGTGTAGCTGGAGCCGTCGACGACCACGAAGTCCGCGCCGACCTTGTTCTTGTTCCAGTAGGCGAAGGCGTCGATGATCCGCTGGTCCATCGCGCCCCAGGTGCCCTTGAAGGTGCTGGAGGCGTTCGCGTCGCGCGGGTCGACGCTGTCCATCACCAGATACGGGCCGCCGACCATGATCTTCGGGTTGACCTTCTTCAGCGCCTTGTAGACCAGGTTGTAGAGCCGGGTGTAACCCTCGTAGTCCCAGCGCTGTTTGGCGTCGTTCCAGAAGCCCTTGAACTCGTTCCACACGATGAAGTGGGTGACGTCCGGGTACCGCTTGGCGACGGTCGCGGCGAGCGCCGCGTAGTCCGCGTAGTGGTCGGGCTTCGGCGCCGTCTCCAACGAAGCCTGGCTCCAATTGGTGTTGTCGACGCCCGACTTGCCGCCCTTCATCCAGTCCGGGGAGCAGCACAGCGTGATGACCGGGGTGCCGCCCGACTTGCGCATGAAGTCGATACGGCGGTCCACGGCGCCGAAGTCGTAACGCCCCTTCACCGGCTCGGGGTTGTCGGCGCCCCAGCCCATGATGGCCTGGTCCTGCGGCAGTTGGGACTTCGTCAGCAGCCCCTCGACGCGCTCGGTCGCGGTGCCGCTGCCCTCGTCGGCGCTGTACTGGGTGTGGGTGAAGCCCCAGCCGACCTCCGGCCGGTCCTCGCCGGGCGGGGTCGCCGGGGTGCCGTGCACCTTGTCGCCGTCGCGCGAGGTGCCCGCGGTGCTTCCGCCGCCGGGCAGTGTGTTGATCAGGGTCACGATCAGGGCCAGTGCGGCCACGCCCACGCCGAGCAGTGCGGTGAGCCGCCACCGCAGTGCCCCCGAATTCCACCCATGACGTCCCATCATGGGCAACAGTAACGTCGGTGCCGGGCGGTGGGGCAGGTCTCCGCGTGCACAGCCTTGTAACAGGGCGGAGGGGATACACGACGGACACGGAGAGGACACATCGGATGGACCGGACGGAGCCGACACCCGGGGGCGCACTGCGGAAAGCGGGTGCACACGGCCTCCGCGTGCCGGATCATGGCCCCATGTCCGCTAACCCACACGACGCTCTGCCGATCCGGCTCAACGTCGACGACTCCGACTCCCCGTCCGACGTCGTCGACGCGCTGTTCCTCGGCCGCTTCGCGACGGGCGAGCAGCCGTACTCGCACGCGGCGAACATCGACCGCGTCCGGACCGGGGCGACCCTGCTCCCGCCGGGCGCCCGCGTGCTGCGCGCCGCCCGCGACGACGACCGCAGCGCGACCCTGGCCGAGGGCGACGGCTGGACCCTGCTGATCTCCCGCTGGAACCGCGGCGCCGACGTCACGGTCACGGCGACCAGCGAGGAACTCGCCGAGAAGGTCCTCGACCAGGCGACCGACGGCGCGGCGGACGAGCCCGAACCGCAGCCGGAGAACGTGACGATGGGGTTCTGGTACGTCTCCCCCAGGCGCGGCCCGCACCGCACGACCCGGCAGATCTCGGCGGGCACGTGGGACGAGGTGCGCCCCAACTACACGGGGCCGGTGGCCGATGCGATGGACACCCTGATGAAGACGACCCCGGAGGACATCGCGGGCCGGCTGCTGTTGCTGCACGGCCCGCCGGGCACCGGCAAGACCTCGGCGCTGCGCACGCTGGCCCGTTCCTGGCGGGACTGGTGCCAGGTGGACTGCGTGCTGGACCCGGAGCGCCTGTTCAGCGACGTCGGCTATCTGATGGACATCGCGATCGGCGAGGACGACACGACGGGCAAGGGCCGTTGGCGACTCCTCCTCCTGGAGGACTGCGACGAGCTGATCCGCGGCGAGGCGAAGCACACGGCGGGCCAGGCCCTCTCCCGCCTCCTCAACCTCACGGACGGCCTCCTCGGCCAGGGCCGCAACGTCCTGGTCGGCGTCACCACCAACGAGGACCTGGAGCGCCTCCACCCCGCCGTCGTCCGCCCCGGCCGCTGTCTGGCCCGCATCGAGGTCGGCCCCCTCACCCGCAAGGAGTCGGCGAACTGGCTCGGCACGGAGGAGGGCGTAGGACGCGAGGGCGCGACCCTGGCCGAGCTGTACGCCCTGCGCCGCGGCACCCAGCCGACATCGGTACCGGACCAACGGGAGGGCGCGGACGCGGGGTTGTACCTGTGACGACACCGGCTCCGCCACTCCGGTAGACACGCCGACCGCGCCATCCTTCCGACAACACCGGCTGCGCTACGCCTCGTAGCCTGCCCGCAGCGCATCCCGTACGGCGGCCATTCACCTCCGCCGCAACGGCGCTCAGCCACAACGGCGCATCGGGGGGTCCCCCCACGCCCTTAAGGCAGTGGGGGAGGTGCCGAACTCTCCTCAGTCCTCCCCGTAAGCCGCCCGCAGGGCGTCCCGCACGGCCGCCACCGCATCCCCCTCCGTAAGCCCCAGCCGCCGTACTTTCTCCGCATAGACCTGCGCCGCCAACGACGCCTCGCGTTCCGCAGCCGAGCCCGCAGCCGCGACAAACGTCCCGTTGCGCCCGCGCGTCTCGATCACGCCGTCCGCCTCCAGGGCCCGGTACGCCTTGGCGACCGTGTTCGCGGCGAGCCCGAGCGACTCGGCCAGCCCCCGGACCGTAGGCAACCGGTATCCGACCGGCAACACCCCCGCCCGTGCCTGCCCGGAGATCTGCGCCCGCACCTGCTCGTACGGCGCCGCACTGTCATCGATGTGGATCTTCAAGGTCACGGCCCGATTGTCCCGCACCCACCCAGGAACGCACCCTCGGGGAAAACGCATCCTCCGGAAAATAGGAGGCACTCCGGCGCGGCTCCGCCGTAGCGTGCGACCCCATGACCGTGATCGCACGCGACCTGCGCCCCGCTGTCCGGGCGGACCTGGACGGTTTCGTCGAGGTCCGCCGCCGCGCCCTCCCCTACATGCTGTTCACCTCGGAGTCCGTCGCCCACGACATCACCCGCGCCCACCCGGAGGCCAGGCTGCGCAGGCTGGTCGCGGAGGAGGACGGCGAGATCATCGGCACGGCCCAGGTGGGCATCGCCTACGAGAGCCCGGAGCCGGGGCAGGGCTTCGTCAACGTGTACGTGCACCCGGACCGCACACACCGGGGCGCGGGCGCGCTCCTGGTCCGCACCGCCGAGGAGCACCTGGCCGCCCAGGGTGCGACCAGGCTCCACGCCTGGGTCCTGGACGAGCCCGGCAACCGCGCCTTCGCCGAGAAGTTCGGCTACACCGCGAGCCGTTCCGCGCACTTCCTCCGCCTGGATCTGGCCCACGGCACGCTGCCCCCGCTCCAGGACCCGCCGCCGGACGTGGAGATCCGCCCCGGCGCGGACTTCGCCGACGACCTGCGCCCCCTGTTCGAGCTGGACGCGGAGGCGACGCTGGACGAACCCAGCGACATCGACACCGAGTTCACGGACTACGAGGCCTGGCTGGACGAGACGTGGCAACACCCCTTGTTCAGCCCCGAACTGACGTCCGTGGCCCTCGTCGACGGACGCCCGGCGGCCTTCAGCGCCGCCCGCACGGACGGCGGCACCCGCTACGGCACGGTGATGACCGGCACCGCCCGCGCCCACCGCGGCCGGGGCCTCGCCAAGCTCGCCAAGAACGACTCCCTGCACCGCGCCCGCGCCGCCGGATACACGGAGGCGTTCACGGGCAACGACACCGGCAACGGGCCGATGCTCGCGATCAACAAGTGGTTCGGCTACGAGACCTGCGCCACGGAGGTGCGCTATGTCCGTGAACTCGCCTGATCCCGCACGCCAGTTGGACGTCGTCCTCGTCAAGGCGGGCCGTACGAAGATCCGTTACGCGGCGGAGCTGCTCTTCGACGACGGCACCCGCCTCGCCGTCCGCGCCCCGTGGGCCGGTGACGGCGTCCGCGACTTCGGCTTCGTGCGCTTCGAGCGCGGCGACGTGTTCACCGAGTACTACTGGCGGGACCGCTGGTACGCGGTGAAGGAAGTCCGGGACGGCGCCGGGGAGTTGAAGGGCTGGTACTGCGACATCACCCGCCCCGCCACCCTCTCCGGCGCCGAACTCGTCGTAGAGGACCTCGATCTGGACCTGTGGGTCTCCGCCGACGGTTCGGACGTCCGCCGTCTCGACGAGGACGAGTTCGAGGAGAGCGGGCTGGCCGCGTCGGACCCGGTGGCCGCGGCGGCGGCCGTGGCGGCGCTCGACGAGTTGGAGAGGCTGGCCCGTGAGGGCGGGTTCGACGCGCTCCTGGTGTGACGGCGGGCGGGCCGGGCTACGGCACGGCCACCACCGCGTACCGCTCGTCGTCCACGGTCTTCCCCCACAGCAGCGGGTCGTCCGAGAGCCGCTCCACGCGCACGTGCCCGGCGTCGGGTACCAGGGGTGCCAGGAGTCCGGTGAGGCGGTCGGCGGGTATGCCGGCCGGGTTGACCGTGCCCCACACGCCCTCGATCAGCACGAGCCGCCCGCCGGGGCGCAGCAGCCCGCGCCAGTGCCGCAGGACCCGGGCGGGGTCGGGCAGCGTCCACAGCACATGCCGTACGAGGACGACGTCGAAGCGCTGCTCGCCCACCGGGGGTGCCGCCGCGTCACCGATGAGGAACGCCGCGTCACGGCCGGCCAGCTTCGCGCGGGCGAGGTCCACCATCGCCGGGGAGAGGTCGACGCCGGTGACGTGGTGTCCCTGCTCGGCCGCGAGGAGCGACAGGCTGCCGGTGCCGCAGCCGAGGTCGAGGATGTCGGCGGCGCCGGCGGGCAGCCAGGCGCGCAGCCGGTCGGCCCAGGCCCGCCGGGTCTCCGGGTCGCGCAGGCCGTGATCAGGCTCTTCGTCGAAGGCGGCGGCCTCCGCGTCCCAGTCGATGTTCGCCACAGGTTCACTCATGCGCCAAGCGTGACACCCGCCACTGACAGTCCCATCGTGACAGCCGCCACAGACAGACCCGCGCCGATGAGTCACCCTCCCGGGAACGGTCTACCTCGTGAGAAAACACGAACCCGGGTGGACACAAGGAGGCAGCCATGCGCCGCGTAACCGTGCAGAAGCCCCTGAAGAAGTCGGACACCCGCCGTGTGCGCGAGGAGCCCGACGGGCGCCCCGCGGAGCGCCCGGAGATCCGCAAGGACATCGCCCGCACCTGGTGGCCGGACGGCTGACCCCGGTCAGTCCAGCCGCTTCCGGTAGTGGACGCGGTCGTACGGCCCGTCCGTGCGCCGCTCCACGACCTCGTACCCGAACTTCGGGTAGATCTCCTGGTTCTCCCACATCAGCGCGTTCGTGTAGAGCCTGACCTCGGGCAAACCCAGCTCACGCGCGCGTGCGTCCACGAAGTCCAGGAGCAGCCGCCCGACGCCCCTGCCGTGCGCCTCGGGGTGGACGGCGATGCTGTCGAGGAACAGGTGATCGGCACGCTCCTCGATCACCACCAGCCCGGTCACGGGGTCCCCCGTCACGAACACCCGCCCGGCGACCACATTCGCCATGTGGTCCGCCTCCATGGGCTGCGGCACCACACCGATGCGCGCGATGTAGTGGCGGTACGCCATGTCGGTCACCGCCTTCACCGCGGGCACATCAGCGACGACGGCCGCGCGAACCCCTTCCGGTCCACTCATCGGTACCACCTCTCCGGACTCACGGAACCGTCCCTCCCTGAGCCGTCGGTTAGCCCTGCCTTAACACGACCATAAGGATCTCCCTCTCCCGTCTCCAGCAGGCGATTTCGCGGTTTCCAGGGGCTAGCTTCTGATCACCCCCACGGGATCCGTCCCCCGCGCCGAGCACCGTCCGAGGAGTTGGAGTTCCCCCATGCCCGCACGCCGCAAGGCCGCCGCTGTCGCCGTCCTCGGCATGACGCCCCTCGCCCTGACCGCGCTCGCCGCGACGCCCGCGGCGGCGCACGGTTCGATGGGCGACCCGGTCAGCAGGGTCTCGCAGTGCTACGCGGAGGGGCCGGAGCACCCCAGTTCGGACGCGTGCAAGGCGGCGGTCGCGGCCGGTGGCACGCAGGCGCTCTACGACTGGAACGGCATCCGGATCGGTGACGCGAACGGACAGCACCAGACGCTGATCCCGGACGGCAAGCTGTGCAGCGCGAACAACGAGGAGTTCAAGGGCCTCGACCTGGCCCGCGCCGACTGGCCGGCGACGAGCGTGAGCAGCGGCTCGTACACCTTCAAGTACCGCGTGACCGCACCGCACAAGGGCACCTTCAAGGTGTACATCACCAAGTCCGGCTACGACCCCGCGCAGCCGCTCGCCTGGGCGGACCTGGACCTGGAGCACCCGGTCGCGACGTCCACCGACCCGGTCGCCTCGGGCGGCTTCTACACCTTCTCCGGCGCCCTTCCGCAGCGCTCGGGCAAGCAGCTCCTGTACGCGATCTGGCAGCGCTCGGACAGCCCGGAGGCGTTCTACTCCTGCTCGGACGTCAGCTTCGGCGGAAGCGGCACGGGCGCCAACGGCGGCGGTACGGCGGGCAGTTCGACACCGACCCCGGCCCCGGCCGCCCCCACCGCTCCCGCGCCGACCGCCTCCGCCCCTTCCAACCAACAGATCGCGGCCGGTGCCGATAAGTCGACCGTCGAGCACAGCGGCCACGGGGACGCGGACGCGAGCACCTCGGCCGAGCCGGTCGCCGCGACGAACCAGGCCACCAGCGAGGCCAACGAGCCGCAGGCGGCAGGCAGTTCACGGAACCTCGCCGAGACCGGCGCCAACGACAGCTCGCCGTATCTCGTGGTGGGTGGCGCGGCCTCCCTCTCGCTCGGCGCCGCGGCTCTGTTCGCCTCGGTCCGCCGCCGCGCGACCAACGGCGGTGGACGGCACGGTCGTTAGTGCGGCCGTGCAGGGGGCGGGGCCTGTCCGGCGGCTCAGGTCGGACAGGCCCCGCGGTGCGCCTACGGTCAACTGAGCGCCGACAGGCAGTTGGTGGCGGTGGCGTGCGCGGGGTCGAGGGCGTTGGCGACCTCGTGGAAGGCGATCCGGTCGGTGAGCCCGAGCAGGGCGTGCTCCGACAGATCCACTGAACACAGGTTCTGGATCAGCACGTTGTGCACGTCGGACCCGCTCAGGAACTGACTCGTGTAGGGCGTCACGACCTCGTCGTACTTGGTGGCGATGACCGTGTAGTGGACACCGGGGACGGTGTCGCCGCCCGCGTTCAGCTTGGCGAGGAAGGCCGAGCCGGCGACCTGGTCGGCGAGGCCGGGAGCGGCCGAGGAGATCACGTCCTCGGCGCCGGGGAAGTACGGCAGGAGTTCGGTGAGGCCGTCCAGGGTGGTGCCGTGGTTGTCGGGCGCGATACCGACGAAGGTGTTCACCTTGGCGGCACCGCCGAGGAACTTGAGGTAGTAGCGGGGCATCATGCCGCCCTGCGAGTGCCCGACCAGGTCGGCCTTGGCGGCGCCGGTCGCGGCGAGCACCTTGTCGACGTAGACCTGGAGTTGCTCTGCCGACTTGTCGATGGGTCCGAGGCCGTAGACGAGGGGAACTCCGGGGAGTTGGCCGTAGTCGAGGGAGAAGACGCAGTAGCCGCGGGCTTCCAGGTACGGCGCGAGGGTCAGCCAGTTGTCGGTGCTGTTGGCGAAGGTGCCGTGCACGAGGACGACGGGGTGGGGGTGGGCGGCGGAGGGCCGACAACTGTAGTCGTTCCAACCGCTGTCGGGGGCGCTCGCCGCGTGCGCGGCGGTGGCGGGAACGGCGGCGACCGCGGCGGTCAGGAGCAGCGCGGTCAGGGGTCTGAGCAGTCGTTTCCAGGGCAGCATCGTGCGATCTCCTTGCGGCTCAAGGGAGTTGCGACGGCCTTACGCCCTGTGATCCGGATCACAAGAATGCTGTTCACTCGTCAAGTTACGAGCGAGTAGGTGAAGTGTGAAGTTACGCGTCGGTAAAAACTTCCAGTGATAACCAGTCACCAGGTGGGCCTGATGGGACCGTAGGGCGCAATACGCCGCAAACGGTCACACAACACGCGCACTTCACTCTCACCCAGCAGTTCGACCCACGGCGTCACGGCCTCCAGGGCCGCCTCCTCCGCCGCCCGCGTACAGGCCCACCCCAACTCGGTGAGCACGACCAGCCGGGCGCGGGCGTCGCCGGGATGCGGGCGCCGCTCGGCGTATCCCTTGCGCACGAGTTCGTCGACGAGCTGACTGGCGGCCTGCTTGGTGATGCCGAGATGGGCGGCGAGGTCGGTCGCCGTCGCCCCGTCCGGCGCGAGCCGCGCGAAGGCGAAGCCGAACGCCGGGCGCGCCTCGAATCCGCGCGCCATGACCCCTTCGTTGATGCGCTTCGTCAGGTCGCCCGCAGCGGTGAGCAGGGCGGCGGTCAGGGCCATGGCCTCGGAGTTCTCCACCAGGGCATTGAAACACCCTTGACGGATCGGTCAAGCTGCTTGACCATGTGGGATATATGGTCAAGCAGCTTGACTATTCACTTCTGGAGGCAGTCATGCCCGTCATCCACCCGTCCGACGCCGTCGTCCACGAGATCCACGGCGCCCGCTTCGTCTCGTACGCCCATCCCGGCAGCGGCAGCAAGGAGTTGTGCGCGTGGCGGGGCGAGATCCCCGCCGGCGGCAAGGCACCCCTGCACACCGTCAACCGCGAGGAGATCCTGCACATCCTCGAAGGCGAGCTGGTGATCACGCTCGACGGACACACCGAACGGGTCACCGCGGGCGACACGTTGATCATCAACCCCGGGTCGACCTTCGGCGCGGAGAACCGGACCGACCGGACCGTGCTCACGTGGGTCACCACGTCCATCGGCCTGGAGGCGGAATTCGCCGACGGCACGCGCGTCGTCGCGGCGTGGGCCAACTGACGTACGGACCACGGACAAGGAGAGCCTTGGTCACATGTGGACGACCGGGCCGCTCGGTTCACCGCTCTCGGGACGACCCTTGTGGAACATGAGGGCGGCGATCACGGCGCCTGTGGCGAAGAGGCCGGCCGACCACCAGTACGCGGTCGAGTAGCTGTGCAGTTGGGCCTGGGCCATGGTGGCCCGGGTGGGTGTCCTGCCGACGAGGTAGGCGGTCGCGGCGCTCGCGGCGAGGGTGTTGAGCAGAGCGGTGCCGATGGCGCCGCCGACCTGCTGCATCGTGTTGACCGCCGCGGAGCCGACACCCGCGTCCTCGACCCTGATCCCGTGGATGGACAGACTCATCGCGGGCGGCAGCGACAGGCCGATACCGGAACCGATCAGGAGCAGTCCGGGCAGTACCCCGGCGGCGTAGCCGCTGTTCAGGTCGAGCGCCGTCAGCAGGGCCAGGCCGACGGCCGACGTCAGCAGGCCCAGGGGCACGAGGACCTTGGGGCCGATCCTGGGCAGCAGCACACTGATGGACAACTGGGCGACGACCATCAGACTGCCCATCATCGGCAGGAACGCGAGACCCGTCTTGACGGGACTGAAGCCGAGCGAGGACTGCAGGTAGTAGGTCAGGAAGAGGGAGACACCGAAGAGTCCGGCGCTGGCGATGGCCATCACGAGGAAGGACGCGCCCCGGGTGCGGTCGGCCAGGACACGCAGGGGCAGCAGCGGATGCGGGGTACGGGTCTGCCACCAGGCGAAGGCGGTCAGCAGTATCACGGCGGCGACCAGGGTTCCCCAGGTCATCGGCGAGGACCAGTCGTACGTCTCGGCGTTCGCGAAGCCGTAGACCAGACCGAAGAGACCGGCCGAGCCCAGGACGGTGCCGGGGAGGTCGAGCCTGGGCCGCACTGCCGGGGCGCCCTTGCGCATCAGAACGAGTCCGCCGGTGAACGCGATGACGGCGAAGACCAGATTGACGTAGAGGGTCCAGCGCCAGCTCAGGTGCTCGGTGAGCAGTCCGCCCAGCAGCAGCCCGAAGGCGCCTCCCGCGCCGCCGATGGCACCGAAGACACCGAAGGCGCGGGCCCTGTCCTTTGCTGTGGTGAAGGTGACGTTGAGCACGGCGAGAGCCGCCGGGGCGAGCAGTGCGCCGAAGAGCCCCTGCAGGACACGCCCGGTCACCAGCACCTCGAAGCTCGGCGCCGCGCCGGCCAGCGCCGAGGATCCGGCGAAGCCCGCGATACCGACCAGGAAGGCGATCTTCCGGCCGAAGAGGTCGGCAAGCCTGCCGCCGAGGAGCAGCAGACTGCCGAAGGCCAGAGCGTAGGCCGTGACGATCCACTGCCGGTTTCCGTCACTGAAACCCAGGTCGCGCTGCGCGGAAGGCATGGCGATGTTCACGATCGTGACGTCCAGCACCACCATCAGCTGGGCGATCGCGATCACGATCAGGACCCACCAGCGGCGACGGCCGGATGCGTCTTCGACCGCCGTGCGGGCCTGGGGCGGGGACGCTGCCGCTTCCTCAGTCAGAGGCTTGGGCGATGGGGGCATGGGAGATATGGGAGACATGGGACTCTCCGGGAGCGAGGAAAGAGAGCGAAACGAAGCCGTTTCGGTACGCCAGTGTAGGCATATCGTGGCAGTAACTGCCACTAGGCTCAATCTGCCGTGAGGCGGTGACTGTCGTACGAGTGGGAAGCTCCCTCCCGCGCCACGACGTCATCCCTGGCTCGCGGGCGGTGATCCGCGGTTCGAGCGGTGCGTGGCCCTGAGGCCGGCGGCCGGCGAGTTCGGCGCGAGCGCGAGCGGTCGGCACCGGGGCGGGCACGCAGCAGCCACCCCCCACCTCAGCGCCCTCGCGCCCCACGCCCGCGCCTCGGCGAAAGGTCACGCTTCGCCCGGCCCACCCAGGGGAGGCGCGGGGATGGGGACATCGCCGGTACGCAGAAGTTCGAGAGCCTGCTCGATGGCCAGGCCCAAGGCGGAGGGCTCCTCGCTGCGCGCCCATTCCGCGACCGCGATCTCGACGACGGCCGCGATGTTCGCGGCGGCGAGGGCCGCGACCATGTCAGTGGTACGGCCTCCGGCGCGCCGGTGAATCTCCTCCGCGAGGCTCTCGCGCCACAGCCAGTTCACACCGCGCAACTCCGCGTGAAGGGACCGAGTCCGGCCGATGACCTGGTAGACGATTTTTCGCCGTTCCGAGTCGCCCTCGATGGTGCGCCGGACACTGTCGACCACCTGGTACAGGGCCTGCGGCAGCGGGGTCTCCTCGGGCAGGCCGCGCAGTTCTTCCAGTGCGGTGTGGAGGGTGTCTTCGGTGAAGCGGACGACGAGCGCCTCCTTGGTCGGGTAGTAGCGGTACACCGTCCGGGGACCGACCTCCGCCGCGGCGGCGATCTGATCGACCGTCGTGGCGTCGAACCCCTGCTCACTGAAGAGTGCGATGGCCGTGTCCGCGATGAGCTGACGGGTCCGCTCCATCTTGATCTCCCGAAGTCCCACTCCACACCCTCCACGCACCGGCCCACTGTCCCTGTCGGTGCACATTTTGCCATGTGGCGGACACCGCCACATGGCAGTAAGAGCCAGTAAAGTCGGGGCGGAACCCCGGCGTCCGAGACCCCGACGTCCCGATGCCTCTGACGGAAGAGAAAGCAGAAAATCATGGCATTCAGTCGTCGTCAGTTCTCCGCGCTCGGTGCGGGAGTCGCGGCAGCCACGCTTTCCGGAGCCCCGACAGCCCATGCGGCAACCCGCAGGCCCGGGCCCGCAGTGCGCAATGTCGTACTCGTGCACGGCGCCTACGCGGACGGCTCCTCCTGGGCGAAGGTCATCCCGCTGCTGCAGGCAGCGGGCATGAACGTCACCGCCGTACAGAATCCCCTGACGTCCCTCGCCGACGACGTCGCCGCCACGAACTTCACACTGGCCCGGCAGGACGGCCCCACGATCCTGGTCGCGCACTCCTACGGCGGCACCGTCATCTCCGAGACCGGACTCGCACCGAACGTCACCGGGCTCGTCTACGTCGCCGCCCGCGCCCCGGAAGCCGGCGAGGACTACGCCGCGCTCTCCGCGAAGTTCCCCACCCCGCCGGTCACCGCCGGGATCATCACCTCGGGCGGATTCAAGTGGATCGGCCGGTCGGCGTTCCTCGACGACTTCGCCAACGGCGTGCCCAGGAAGGAGGCCCTCGTGCTGTACGCGGCCCAAGGACTGCTCTCGACCGCTCCGCCCACCACGAGTGTCGCCGCCTGGCGCCGGAAGCCGTCCTGGTACGCGGTCTCGAAGAACGACCGCACCATCGATCCCGGCCTTGAGCGCTTCATGGCCCGGCGCATGAACGCCACGACCATCGAGGTCGACTCCGGCCACCTGTCGCTCGTGACGCACCCGGAAGTGATCACCAGGCTCATCCTGCGCGCCGCGGCGAACAGCTGACGCCCCGGCGGCCAGCCGGTACGACGTTCTCGTTCCGTAAGATTTTCTACCGCCCCAGGCGCACCGAACGCGACGAAGCTGAGTGAGGAACACACGGGTACCGCCGCAGACATGACGGTGCGGAGAATGGAGTGAACATGGTGGTCCGTGGTATCGGCGGGATCATTCTCGTCGTGCTCGGCGCGGTCTGGATCGCGCAGGGCGTCGGCACGATGAACGGCTCGGCCATGTCCGGCCACGGCCAGTACGCGGTGCTGGGCGTGGTGGTCGCGCTGATCGGGCTCTTCCTGGTGGTGCGGGCCTGGCAGCTGCGGAACCACAACCTCCGCCAACGCCCCTGAGCGTAGGGACGGTTCTCGGCGGCAGAGGTCAGTCGGCCAGAGCGGCTGGGCGTACGGCCTCCTGCCCGAAGCGTCGGCGGGCACGGTCCGCGGCGGCTTCGACCGCGCGGGCGCGGGCGTCTCCGGGATCCATGGAGAGCTGACGGTAGGCGCTGCCGGCCGGCAGCAGGTCGTCGGCGCGGATCACGAAGGCACGCACGCGGGCACGTTGCAGTCCGAGGGAGGCCAACAGGCCCAGGGCGGTGGCGGCGAGGGCGGGTGAGTGGTCGGTGGGTTCCGGCAGGGTGCGGGTGCGGGTGGTGGAGGTGCGGTCGGCGTATCGGACCGTGAGGGTGAGTCGGCCCGCGAACTTCCTTTCTCCACGCAGGCGTTGGCCGATCCGGTCGGCAAGTCCCAGGACGGCTCGGTGGTGTTGAGCCGGGTCCAGGCAGTCCCGGCTCAGGGCCAGGTCGGCGGCCAGATGCGCCGCCGGTTCCGCGGGGATGATCGGGCGGGGGTCGTGGCCGCCGGCGCGCTCGGTCAACAGCCGTGCCTGGCCTGCGCCGAGGAGCCGTTGCAGGGTCGCCGAAGGCAGGTCGGTGATCTGGCCGATGGTGTGCAGACCGTACCGGTGAAGCGTGTCCGCCGTGGCGCGGCCGATCCCGGGCAGTGCGGTGACCGGCCGGGGGTACAACCAGTCGGCCACTTGCCCGGCGGGCACCCAGGTGGTGTCCCCCGGGGCGGACGCGTCGGCCGCCATCGCCGCCAGCATGCGGTTGCCCGCGAGGCCGGCGCTGCTGTCGATGCCGTAGTGGGCCTTCAGTCTCATCTTCGCCGTCTGGACCATGTCGTAAGGGGACAGGTCGAAGTATCTGAGCGCCGAAGTCAGGTCCAGCTGAAGGGCGCCCGGCGGAACGGCCTGGACGTGAGGCGTGATTCCGGACATCAGTTCGATTGCATCTCCGTACTGGGTCTCCGTCAGCTCGGCATGCAGGTGGAGGTGGGCGATGTGCCGCCGACGCGTAGTCATCCCGCGCTCCCCGGGCTGCGGTGGCCGAACTTCTTCAGGTCGGCGGAGCGGGTGCCGGCGGGCTGGAGGTCGGCGTAGGGGTGGAGGCGGGCGCCGGTGGTGCCGTTGGCCAGGGTGCGCTGCGGCTGAGCAGGCGTCGGGTGCGGGCGGTCGGCGCCCAGGAGGGCGAGGGCGGCCTCGGGGCCGTCGTCCCGGCGGGCCGCCGCGATCTCGTCCAGGTCCCAGGCCATGGAACCGACGACGGTACGACGGGTGCCGCGCACCTGGACCGTGCCGCGCACCAGCAGCAGCCCGCTGTGGAAGACGGTGTACGCGCAGGCCGGGTGGGAGTCCTCGAAGAAGGCGAGGTCGACCAGGCCCGAGCCGTCCTCCAGGGTGACGAAGATGACCCGCTTGCCGCTCGCGATCGGCGGGGTCTGCGTCGAGGCCCGCACTCCGGCGACCAACACCTGCTGCCCCGCCCGCAGTTCGGCCAGATGCGCCGCGTCCGTCGCGCCGATCTCGCGCAGCAGCCGGTGGTGATGGTCCATCAGATGCCTGGAGACGTCGATGCCGAGCGTGCCCAACTCGGCGCTCAGCGCCTCGCGTCCGGTCATCTCCGGCAACCCGCTCGGCTCCACTCCCCCAACAGCACCCGTATCCATGGGCAGTTGACCCGAGCCTGCGGTCCGGTTGCGGGACTGCCGGTGCAACTCGGCGATCTGGAGCAGCAGATCACGGCGCGTGAGGCGGCCGTCGTGGAGGCAGTTCAGGGCGCCGATCTCGGCGAGGCGTTCGGCGACCGGTCTGCTGGGACGGGCCCGCTGCCAGAAGTCCGACAGTGATCCGTACGGCTGCCCCTTCTCGATCCGCGCGCACTCCTCCTCGTTGATGCCGCGCACCCCGGACAGCGCGAGCCGCACGCCCCACTCCTCCTTCTCGGTCATCTCCACGGTGTGCCTCACCCTGGAGCGGTTGATGTCGACGGGCAGGATCGGCACGCCGCGCCGACGGGCGTCGGAGACCAGGACGCGCTTGGGCCACATCCCGGGGTCGTGTTCGAGCAGCCCGGCCAGCAGGAACGCCGGATGGTGCGCCTTGAGCCAGGCGCTCTGCAGGGCCGGTACGGCGAAGGCGACCGCGTGGGCGCGGCAGAAGCCGTAGGCCCCGAAGGCCTCGACGGTCTTCCAGACCTCGTCCCGGACGGCCGCGCTGTAGCCACGCGCGCGTGCCAGCTTGTGGAACCAGTCCTTGATCCGGGGCAGTTGGTCCTTGTCGCCGAGGGCCCGCCGGGTGATCTCCGCGAAAGCCCGGTCGCAGCCGGTCAGTACCCGGAGGGTCTCGATGATCTGCTCGTGCCAGATGGTCACGCCGTAGGTGTCGGCGAGCACCGGTTCGAGGTCGTCGTGCGCATACGACGGCGTACCGCCATGACGCGCGGCGATGTACCGCTCGGGCATGCCCCCGGCGACCGGGCCCGGACGGAAGAGACTGATGTCGGCGATGACGTCCTGCACGTCACGGGGTTGGAGTCTCGACAAAAGGTCTTGTTGACCAGGCGACTCCAATTGAAATAGCCCCAGCGTCTGGCTCTCCTGGATGAGTTTGAAGGCGAACACGTCGTCGAGCGGCACCTGCCCGGGGTCGTCCAGGTCGATGTGGTCGCCGGTGACCCGCTCGATCTCGGTGACGGCGTGGGCCATCGCGGACTGCATGCGCACACCCAGGACGTCGAGTTTGATGTTGCCCAGCGCCTCGATCTCCTCCTTCGCCGCCATGGCCATGGGGTAGTCGCCCTGAGGGGTGGGCTGCACCGGCAGCCGGTCCAGGAGGGTCGCGTCGCTGATGACCACGCCGCACGGGTGCATGGCCATGCCGTGGACCAGGGAGTCGAGGCCTTCGGCGAGTTCCCACAGAGGGCCGAACCGGTGGGCCTCGGCGGCCAGTTGGCGCAGTTCGGGCAGTTCGGCGAGCGCGCTCGTGATGTCGGAGGCGCGCAGGTGCGGGAAGCTCTTGGCGATCCGGTCGACGTCGGCCGGGGTGATTCCCAGCGCGAGGCCGGTGTCGCGCAGCGCCCTGCGCGCGCGGTAGGTCTCGGGCATCGCGGTGACCGCCACCCGCTCCTTGCCGAAGCGTTCGAAGATCGTGTCGTAGCACTCCAGGCGGCGGGCGGACTCCACGTCGATGTCGATGTCGGGCAGTGACTCCCGGCGTGTGCTCAGGAAGCGTTCGAACAACAGGCTGTGGTCGAGCGGGTTGGCGGTGGCGATGTCCAGCGCGTGGCAGACCAGCGAGCCGGCGCCGGAGCCGCGGGCGGCGACCCGGATGCCCTTGGCCCGGATGTCGGCGACGACCTGTCCGACGGCGAGGAAGTACGCGTCGTAGTTCCAGTGGGAGATGACGGCGAGTTCCTCGTCCAGCCGGTCGAGTGCCGCTCGGTCGCGGTCGAGGCCGCGTCGGGCCAGGCCCTCTTCACTCCTCAGGCGCAGCAACCCGGCCGCGCCGCCCGTCTCCGGCCCGGCGCCGAAGAGCGACGGTTCCGGGAAGTGCGGTGTGCCGAGGCCGAGGTCGGCCGCCGGATCGACGGCGCATACGGCCGCCGTGTTCGCGGTGTCCGCCATCAGACGGCGGGCCCGGCGGACGTCCGCTCCGGCACATTCGACGATCATTCGCGCCACGCTCGCCATCCCTCTCTCGTCCTTGAGCCAGCGCTGCCCGCTGTCCAGGCGGCGCCGGTCGATGGGGCGCAGCAACCGTGCCGCGTCCAGGACGTCGGCGAGGCGGTGCTGGTCGGGGTCGGCGTAGCGGACGGCGTTGGAGAGCACGGCGGTGGTGCGGGTGCGGTCGGCCAGCGCCAGGGTGCGAGCGGCCAGGCGAAGGGATCCCGGTCCTGTGCTGAAACGTTTCTGCGCGACAACCTCCAATCGGACTCCCCTCCCGAAGACCTCCCGCCAGGGCGCCAGCAGCTTCATCGCGACGTCCTCCCGGCCCACCGACAGCGCCCGCACCGGCTCCGAGAGCGGCCCGAGCAGGACGGTCAGTCCGGGGCCGCCGTACTCGCGCAGCGCGTCCCACGGCACGACCGGCGCCGTACCGGACACGGCACCCTCGTGCGCCGCCGACGTGATGCGGCACAGCCGCGCCCATCCCGCCCGGTCCTGGGCCAGCAGTACGAACCGCAGCGGCGGCTCGACCACGTGCGCGCCACCGCGTGCGGGGGTGCGCGGGCGCTGTGCGGGCGGCGGGGGTGCGAGGGCCTCCACCGCCAGGTCGATGCCGAAGATCGGCCGGACCCCGGCCCCGGCGCACGCCTGTGCGAACCGGACGGCTCCGGTGACCGTGTCCCGGTCGGTGAGCGCGAGCGCCGTCATGCCCCGCTCGGCCGACCGCCGGGCAAGCTGCTCGGGGTGGGCGGCGCCGTAGCGGGCGGAGTAACCGGACGCGACGTGCAGATGGGCGAAGCCCGCCATGCCGCACCTCCATCACTCCACCCCTTTTCAGCCATCCGTCCGATATGTTCATCGCACGTCCGTTCGATTACCCTAACCCCATCAGCCCTGGTCGGCGACCACATTCGAACATGCAAACGATTCCTTGGGGAGGTTCGCGGTGTCCGAAACAGACACCACTCCGTCAGCTCCCCATCCAGTCCGAGCAGTTGGGGAAAAATCATCTCCGAACACATGTACGACATCCGTTCGGCCCTTTCCCGCCTGCGCAAACACCCGCCCGCCGAGACCGTGGGGACATGCCAGAGACCCCCGGTGCCGGTACGTCCCGTACGTCCTTCTTCGGCGAGGTGAAGGACGCGGTGACCCTGCGGGCCGGCCTGCTCGTCATCGGGGTGGTCGCTCTTCAGCTGCTCTTCATCGCCTCCTACGTAGGCGCGCTTCACAATCCGAAGCCCAGGGACGTGTCTTTCGGGGTCGTCGCTCCTCAGGTCACGGCCGAGCAGACGGTGGCCCGGCTGAAGCGGTTGCCCGGCTCGCCACTGGACCCGCGCGCGGTGTCCGACGCGGCGACCGCGCGGAGGCAGATCCTGAACCGGGACATCGACGGCGCTCTCGTCATCGACCCGCGCGGCACCAAGGACACGCTCCTGGTCGCCACCGGCGGCGGCACTGTCCTCGCGACCACCCTGGAGACGATCACCGCCACCCTGGAGAGGACCGAGCAGCGCACGGTCCGGACGGTGGACGTGGCTCCGGCCTCCGGCCGGGACTTCGACGGGCTGTCGTCCTTCTACCTGGTCGTCGGCTGGTGTGTCGGCGGCTATCTGTGCGCCTCGATCCTGGCGATCAGCACCGGAGCCCGGCCCGCCAACCCCCGCCGCGCGGTGATCCGGCTGATCGTGATGGCGCTGGTCGCGATCGTCGGCGGCCTCGGCGGCGCGGTGATCGTCGGGCCGATCCTGGGGGCGCTGCCGGGGAGCGTGACGGCGTTCTGGGGACTCGGCGCGCTGATCACGTTCGCCGTGGGGGCCGCGACCCTCGGGCTGCAGGGGGTCTTCGGGGTCGTGGGCATCGGGCTGGCGATCCTGCTGGTGGTGATCGCGGGCAACCCGAGCGCGGGCGGTGCCTTCCCGCTGCCGCTGCTGCCGCCGTTCTGGAACGCGATCGGGCCCGCGCTGCCACCGGGCGCCGGCACCTGGGTGGCGCGCTCGATCGCCTACTTCAAGGGCAACGCCGTGACCGGCCCGCTGCTGGTCCTCTCCGCGTGGGCGCTCGCCGGGATCGTGGTCACCCTCCTGGCGGCGACGCTACGGCGCAAGCACGAGCGTCTGCTGGGCCGGCCGGCGTTGTCAGACCCGTCTGCAACCCTGGACGAATGATCAGCACCCTCGCCGTCGAGAACTACCGCTCCCTGCGCCGCCTGATCGTCCCGCTGACGCGACTGAACGTGATCACGGGGGCGAACGGCACGGGCAAGTCGAGCCTGTACCGCTCGCTGCGCCTGCTCGCCGAGTCCGCGCGCGGCGGCGCCGTCGCCGCGCTCGCGCAGGAGGGCGGGCTGCCGTCGGTCCTGTGGGCGGGCCCGGAGAAGATCGGCCGCGCGGTGCGCGAGGGCACGCATCCCATGCAGGGCACGGTCCGCTCGGGCCCGGTCAGCCTGCAACTGGGCTTCGCGGGCGACGAGTTCGGGTACGCGGTCGACTTCGGGCACCCCAGCCCGACCTCGGGGTCGGGCAGCGGGCCGTCGATGTTCAACCTCGACCCGGAGATCAAACGCGAGTCCATCTGGAGCGGCCCCGTACTGCGCCCGGCCTCGGTGCTCTCCGACCGCGCGGGAGCCGCCGTCAGGCTGCGCGGCGCGGGCGGCGGCTGGTCCCGGGCCCACGGCGCCCTGCGCCCGTACGACAGCATGCTCGGCGAACTGGCCGACCCCCAGCACGCACCCGACGTCCTGGCGGTGCGGGAGTTCATCAGGTCCTGGCGGTTCTACGACCATGTCCGCACCGACGCGCACGCGCCGGCCCGGACCGCGCAGATCGGCACGCGGACGCCCGTGCTCAGCGGTGACGGTTCCGATCTGGCCGCCGCCCTGCAGACGATCCGGGAGGTCGGGGACGCCGAGGCGCTGGACACGGCCGTGGACGCGGCCTTCCCCGGCAGCCGGGTCCACATCGCCGACCTCGGTGGACGTTTCCAACTCGCCCTGCGCCAGCACGGGTTGCTGCGCGCGCTGACCGCCGCCGAGCTGTCGGACGGCACCCTGCGCTATCTCCTGTGGGCGGCGGCGCTGCTGACGCCCCGGCCCCCGTCGCTGCTGGTGCTGAACGAGCCGGAGACGAGTCTCCATCCGGACCTGATCCCGCCGCTCGCCGACCTGATCCTCACGGCCACGAAGGACACCCAGATCGTCGTGGTCACCCACGCCAGACCGCTCGCGGACGCTCTCCAGAAGGGCGCGATACGGCATCGTCTCGACGTCAACTCCATAGAGCTGGTGAAGGAGTTCGGGCAGACGACGGTGGCAGGCCGCGAGGGCCCGCTCGACGAACCGCTGTGGTACTGGCCCAAGCGCTGAGCCGACCACACGGACGCGGACACGAACACGGAAGTCGACAGCGCACGGACGCGGAAGTCCCGCCCCCTCGCGCGCGGGGGCGGGACCTCACCGTCGTACTACTCAGTCATGCCGCTGCTCAGCCGATCTGCGCCCCGAAGGTCGACAGCGCCTCGGTGACCGGCTGGAAGAAGGTCTCGCCGCCCGAGGTGCAGTCGCCGCTGCCGCCGGAGGTGAGGCCGATCGCCGCGTTGCCGTCGAACAGCGAGCCGCCGCTGTCACCGGGCTCGGCGCAGACGTCGGTCTGGATCAGGCCGTTGACGATGTCGCCGTTGCCGTAGTTCACGGTGGCGTCCAGGCCGGTGACCGTGCCGGTGTGCACCTGGGTCGTCGAGCCGCTGCGGGTCACCTTCTCGCCGACCGTGGCGTCGGCGGCGTGGGTGATGGCCTGCGAGGAGCCGTTGTAGAGGTCGACCTCGCTCGGGTGGGCGACGTCCGAGGTGTACTTGACCAGGCCGAAGTCGTTGTCCGGGAAGCTGGACTGCTCGTTCGTGCCGATCTCGTTGCCGCTGGAGTCGGACCAGGTGGAGATGGCCTCGGTGCAGTGCCCGGCGGTGATGAAGTACGGCGCGCCGCCCTTGACCACGTTGAAGCCGAGCGAGCAGCGCCCGCCCGAGCCGGAGATGGCGTCGCCGCCCGCGATGAAGGGTTTGAACTCCCCCTTGGTGCGCTGGAGTTCGGCCTTGCTGCCGAGTCCGTCGACGACCTTGCCGAGCTTGGTCCACTCGGCGTCGGAGACCGTGCGGTCGGCGGTGACGACGACCTTGTTGGTGGTGGGGTCGGTCGCCCACGAGGTGCCGGGGATCGTGGCGTCCTGCTTGAGGGTCGTACGGGCGCTCGTCAGCTCGGCGAGGGAGTTCTCGACGATTCTCGCCTTGGCGCCGGCCGCCTCGACGGTGTCGGCGGCGGTCTTGTCGAGCACGTTGACCACGAGGCTCTTGGTCTTCGCGTCGTAGAACGTGCCGGCCGCGTCGGTGCCGAGGTTCTTGCCGAGCGTCGAGGCGAGCTTTCCGGCCGCGAGGGCCGAGAGGGTGTGGGGTGCGGCCGCCTGCGTGGTCTCGCTGGCGTTCGCACTCTGCAAGGTGACTCCCGCGACGACCAGTGCGGCTATGCCCGCGCCTGCCACGGCCACCCGTCGCCTGGGTATGCGTCGGTGCTTCAACTCGTGTCCTCCTGTGGGGGGTCGGCCCGCCAGGTTATGGGGACCCGACCGGCCGAAAGGTAGGTTGACGAGCGCCTACTCTTCCTAATCGCACAGGGAGCGCACAAGGTCGACTTCAGGTCGTGCGTGGAACGCGGTTGCACGCCCCCCTCGCTTTGACTGTTCACGGTCACCCCAGGCCATTCGCACTGCAAACACTGGGTGCGAGTGACGCTCATCAGCCGGTGAGGTCTAGTCCTGTCCTGAAATCGACCCATCGGAGTCCGGAGCCGACTGAGGCCCGGCGGGCGGAAGTTGCTCCTGCACCGGTTGCGGTGCCACAGGGGCAACCGGTGCAACTGGCGCCACAGGTGCCGCGGGCGGAGCCGGGGCCGCCCGTTCCAGGAAGCGCAGCAGCTCGACCGGGAAGGGCAGCACCAGCGTCGAGTTCTTCTCGGCCGCGACCGCCACCACCGTTTGCAGCAGCCGCAGTTGGAGCGCCGCGGGCTGCTCGGACATCTGCTCGGCGGCCTCGGCGAGTTTCTTCGAGGCCTGCAACTCGGCGTCCGCGTTGATGATCCGGGCCCGCCGCTCACGGTCGGCCTCGGCCTGCCGGGCCATCGAGCGCTTCATCGTCTCGGGCAGCGACACGTCCTTGATCTCGACCCGGTCGATCTGCACGCCCCAGCCGATGGACGGGCTGTCGATCATCAACTCCAGGCCCTGGTTGAGCTTTTCGCGGTTGGAGAGCAGATCGTCGAGATCGCTCTTGCCGATGATCGACCGCAGCGAGGTCTGCGCCATCTGCGAGACGGCGAACCGGTAGTCCTCGACCTGCACCAACGCGTCCGCCGCGTCGACGACCTTGAAGTAGACGACCGCGTCCACCCGGACCGTCACGTTGTCGCGGGTGATGCCCTCCTGCGCGGGGACGGGCATCGTCACGATCTGCATGTTGACCTTGCGGAGCTTGTCCACGAACGGGACGACCATCGTGAAGCCGGCCCCGCGCACTTCGGGCCGGAGCCTGCCGAGCCGGAACACCACACCTCGCTCGTACTGTTTGACGACCCGCGCGGCCGCCATCGTGTACACCACTCCGACGGACGCGAGTGTCACTCCCGCCGTCACCAGCTCCTCGACCATCACGGCCCCCCAGGGTCCGACGTTGGCGCTTTGGGCCTGCCCGGCGGATCATGCCGCAGACGCGGGGTCTGGCACGCACATCTGCCGCGTTGTCGTCACTCGCCGACGCTCCGCGTCGCCCGCGGCGGCAGCCGCTGATGACAACGTCTCCTCCGCCTTGCAGCTGCACGCACCAGGCCCGCTCACCGGTACTGCTCAGGCGCCGCCGCTTTCCTGCGACCTGATCCGCCGGGCAGGCCCCAGGTGCCTTCTCCGATACAACGACGGTAACTCCGGGTGCCGCACAAGAGCGAGCCCCCGCACGCCAGTTGCGTACGGGGACTCACCCGCTGCCGGCTGCAGTCCGGAGCGGAGGACGTTCAGGCGGACGTCAGCCGACGCTCACGCCGTAGTAGCTCAGCGCCTCGGTGACCGGCTGGAAGAAGGTCGTGCCGCCGGAGGTGCAGTCGCCGCTGCCGCCCGAGGTCAGACCGTAGGCCACGGTGCCGCCGTAGAGCGGACCGCCGCTGTCGCCGCCTTCGGCGCAGACGGTGGTCTGGATCATCTGGTACACCACGTCGCCGCTGCCGTAGTTGACGGTGGCGTTCAGGGCGGTGACCCGGCCGCTGTGCGTGCCGGTGGTGGAGCCGCGCCGGTAGACGGTGGTGCCCACGCTCGGCGTGGCCGCGCTGGAAATGGTCTGCGTACCGACCGCACTCGGGTGGGCGATCGAGGTGTTGGTGTACCTGACCAGCGCGAAGTCGTTGGTCGGGAAGCTGTAGCCGACGTTCGTGCCCAGCGTCGTGGTGTGCCCCGAGTTGGAGTACCAGGTGGAGGCGACCTGACCGCAGTGGCCGGCGGTCAGGAAGTAGTACGTGCTCCCGCTGTGCACGTTGAAGCCGAGCGAGCAGCGGTAGGCGCCGCCGTAGATGGCGTCGCCGCCGGTGATCAGCTTCTTGAACTGGCCGGTCGTGTGCTTGATGGTGATCGCGCCGGCGGTGCTGCCCGCCTGCGACTTGATCTTCGCGATCTCGGCCTGGGACACCGTGCTGTCGACGGTGACGACCACGCGGTTCGTCTTGCTGTCGACCGCCCAGGCGGTGCCCGGGACATCGGCCTTGAGTACGGACGAGTTGGCGGTGGAGAGCTGGGTCGCGCTGAACGTGTGGGCGTCGCTGGCGCTCGCGGTGGGGACGGCGAACGCGGCAGCGGCGACGAATCCGGTGGCCACGGCGATCAGCCTGGTCCGTCTCGCGATTCCGCTGCGTGGGGTGGTGCGCTTGATCCTCACGTTTCGTTCCCTCCTAGGGGAATTCAGGGGCCCGCGTGGGGTCGGGGCCCGTGAGGCGCAGTCAGGTTCGGGCGTCCGGTTTTCGAACACGCCGTGCCCCTGACAAGCGCTGAGGGGGAGTATTCGGCCGCGCGGCCAATGCGCGCAAGGGCGCCTTTCGGCCGTGCAGCCTTCAACTTGCCCACGATCTACGCGAGTTGATCACCCGAACGCAGAAGGCCCAAACCCAGCCCGCCGCAGGTCAACGCCCCACCTACCGAAGGATGCGCTCCCCCGCCTCGATCGCGAGGCCCAGCGTATTCCCCGGCGGCGGGAAAGGGCAGATGAAATGGTCGGCGAACGCGCACGGCGGGAGCACCGCCCGGTTGAAGTCGACCGTCGTGCGCCCCTCCTCATCGGGCGCCGCCGGGTACAGGAACCGGAACCGGTAACTGCCGTCCCCACTGGTGGAGTCGGCGAACACCGCCCACAACTTCCCGTCGCTCTGCACCGCCACCTGCAACGTCGCCTCCAACCCGTCGATCCGGAAGGCGAGTTCACCCGCGAGCCCGAGCCCGCGTTCGACACCGTCCGCCGTATCGACGCGCACGGTGCGCAGCGCGTCGTACGGCGTGAAGCGCCCCGGCACCGAACGGCGCGGGTCGTACGGCGTGGCCTCGACGCCCCGGAACGCGCGCCGCGCCGCCGAGTCGGGGTCGTAGTCGCGCACGCCCCAGCCGCCCTCACGGATCAGGACGACCAGTCGGCGCTCGCGGAGGCCGGCGCGGGCCTCGCTCACCGGGCCGGTGTCCGCGCCGAGGCGGGTCTCGCCGGTGAAGGGTTCCCCGTCGACGGTCAGTCCGTCGGCCGCCGTCGCGGTGAGGAGGACCGCGTCACCGTCGAGGACCCATACGCCGGGGATGTCAGGGAGTTGCCCGTCCGGGTAGTCCTCCAGCCAGTGCGTGCCGGTCAGGGCGAGGGGGCCGTAGGGAGCCGACACGGTCTCCATGCGGTGCTCGTGCCACTGCTTCCACTCGTCGGCCGCGTCCGAAGTCATGCCGTCAGCTCCATCGTCGTGCGCTCGACCCTGTCGTCGTGTGGTCAGCCCGTCCCTGCCGGGTCGGGGAGCCCTAGATGTGAGCGCAGGGTCGTGCCCCGGTATTCCGTGCGGAACGCGCCGCGTTCCTGGAGCAGCGGCACCACCCGGTCCACGAACTCGTCGAGGCCGCCCGGGGTGAGATGCGGGACGAGGATGAAGCCGTCGGCGGCGTCCTGTCGTACGAAGGTCTCCAGTTCGGCGGCGACCGCCTCCGGGGTGCCGATGAAGGACTGCCGGCCGCTCGCCTCGATCACGGTCTGCCGGATGGACAGCCCCTTCTCGCGGGACAGCGCCCGCCACTTTTCGGCCATCGCGACGGTGTCGCCGCGCCGGGTCCGCCCCTGGGTGATCGACGGGTCCGGTACCGGGTCGAAGTCGGGGAAGGGGCCGTCGGGGTCGTAGGAGGAGAGGTCCGCGCCCCAGATCTGTTCCAGGGCGAGGATCGCGTTCTGCGGGGAGACCTGCTGCCGCCGGATCTCGGCGGCCCTCTCCTGTGCCTCGGCCGCCGTGTCGCCGAGGACGACGCTGACGCCGGGCATGATCTTGAGGTCGTCCGCGCCACGGCCGTACTTCGCGAGGCGTCCCTTCACGTCGGCGTAGAAGGCGCGGCCGTCCTCCAAGGTGCCATGCCTCGTGAAGATCACGTCGGCGGTCCGCGCCGCGAACTCCCGCCCCTCCCCCGAGTCCCCGGCCTGGATGACCACCGGGTGCCCCTGGGGTGAGCGGGGCACGGTGAACTCGCCCGCGATGTCGAAGTGTCGGCCCCGGTGGGCGAAGGGGCGGGAAACTCCGTCCGGGGTCCAGGAGTCCCACAACTCCCGTGCCACATCGACGAATTCGGCCGCCCGGGTGTAGCGGTCCGCGCGGTCGAGGTAGCCCCCGCGCCGGAAGTTCTCGCCGGTGAAGGCGTCGGAGGAGGTCACCACGTTCCAGGCGGCGCGGCCTCCGCTCAAGTGGTCCAACGTGGCCAGTCTGCGGGCGAGTTCGTACGGCTCGTTGAAAGTGGCGTTGACCGTGGCGGCCAGCCCGATGCGCCGGGTGACGGCGGCGAGCGCGTTCAGGACCGTGAGGGACTCCGGGCGTCCGACGACGTCCAAGTCATGGATACGGCCCTTGTGTTCGCGCAGTCGCAGCCCCTCGGCGAGGAAGAAGAAGTCGAGGAGTCCGCGTTCGGCGGTGCGGGCGAGATGCTCGAAGGAGGCGAAGCCGATCTGGGACTTCGACCGCGGATCGGCCCACACGGTGGTGCTGTTGACGCCGGGGAAGTGCGCCGCCAGATGGATCCTCTTACGGGCCCGTACGGTCATGACGCTCCCCCGGTCACGGCGTACCGGTTGGCGGGCCGGGCCAGGCCCAGGTGCTCCCTGAGCGCGCTGCCCGGGTAGAACGTGCGGAACAGGCCCCGGTGTTGGAGCAGCGCGACCGTGCCGTTGACGAGCCGTTCCAGGTCGCGGCGGGGTTCGACGGGCGAGAGGTGGAAGCCGTCGACGGTACGGTCGCCGTGCCAGGTGGCGATCAACTCGGCGAGGTCGACCGGGCCGCCCCGGTACAGCGGGCCGTGCGCGGTCTGCCGGGGGCCGCCCCCGCCGTGGCCCGGTTCGGCCGCGTGCTCGCCGTCGCCGAGGTCGACGACGAGACTCACCAGGACCCGCAGGGTGTCGGGATCGCGCCCGAACTTCTCGGCGTACGCCCGCAGTTCGGCCCGTACGGCGCCGGCCTGCGCGGAACTCGCCGCGCGGACGAGCGCCACATCGGCGTACCGGGCGGCCGTCCGCCGGGCCTGGCCCTCGGTGGCGTCGACCACGCGGACCGGGTGGCCCTGCGGCGGCCTGGGCACGATCGAGGGGCCCTTGACGGAGAACTCGGAGCCGGTGAAGTCGACGTGGTGCAGCTTGTCGCGGTCGACGAAGCGGCCGGTGGCCGTGTCCCGTATCTCAGCGTCGTCCTCCCAGCTGTCCCACAACTGGGCGGCGACTTCGGCGACTTCACCGGCCTCCTCCCACAGCGCGTCGGCGGGTGCGGCGTGCCGGCGGCCGAAGAGGCGGGCCTCGCCCTCGGTGGTCGACACGTCGAGCCGCCAGCCGGCCCGGCCCCGGCTGACCCAGTCGAGGGTCGCGACCGCGGCCTGCACCTGGAAGGGCTCGGTGTGCGTGGTGGTCACGGTGGGCACCAGGCCGATCCGGTTGGTCGCCGGGGCGACGCGCGACAGGACGGCGAGGGCGTCGGGTCCGGGGCGCGCGAAGGTGTCGTCGAGCGTCACGAAGTCGAGGCCGCCGCTCTCGGCGAGCCGCGCCAACTCGACGTAGGAGTCGGCGTCGTAGGCCGATCGCTGGTCGACGGCGGCGGCCAGATGCAGGCCCCGGCCGTGCGAGGAGGTCATGTGGGGAGTCCCTTTCTGCGCACGTCACAGCACCTTGGAAAGGAAGGTCCGGGTGCGTTCGTGCCGGGGTCGGTCGAGTACGTCGGTCGGGGCGCCCTGCTCGACGATCCGCCCGTCGTCCATGAAGACGACGGTGTCGGCGACCTCGCGGGCGAAGCCGATC
Organism: Streptomyces sp. NPDC058469; assembly: GCF_042721125.1. Taxonomy (NCBI): domain Bacteria; kingdom Bacillati; phylum Actinomycetota; class Actinomycetes; order Kitasatosporales; family Streptomycetaceae; genus Streptomyces; species Streptomyces sp. NPDC058469. The sequence goes on along the minus strand of NZ_JBHXME010000006.1, from coordinate 67,172 downwards.
TCGTGGGTGACGACGATCATCGTGGTGCCCTGCTGGGCCAAGTCCTTGATGACGTCGAGGACTTCACCGACCAGCTCGGGGTCGAGCGCGGAGGTCGGTTCGTCGAAGAGCAGCAGTTTCGGCTCCAGGGCGAGCGCGCGGGCGATGGCGACCCGCTGCTGCTGCCCGCCGGACAACTGCTTGGGATAGGCGTCGGCCTTGTCGGCGAGCCCCACCCGGTCGAGGAGCCGGCGCGCGCTCTCAAGAGCCTCCTTGCGGGGGCGTTTCAGCGCGGAGACCGGTGCCTCGATGATGTTGTCCAGCACGGTGAGGTGCGGGAAGAGGTTGAAGTTCTGGAACACGAACCCGATCCGGGTGCGCTGCTTCAGCACCTCGCGCTCGGGCAGTTCGTACAGCCTGTCGCCGGAGCGGCGGTAGCCGACGAGGGTGCCGTCGACGCTGATCACGCCCTGGTCGACCTTCTCCAGGTGGTTGATGGTGCGCAGCAGCGTCGACTTGCCGGACCCGGACGGGCCCAGGATCACGGTGACTTCGCCGGCGCGCACCGCGAGGTCGATGCCCTTGAGCACTTCGAGCGGCCCGAAACTCTTGTGGACGGACCTGATGTCGACCATGACGGTCACGGTGTGAATCCCTTGTACTGGCAGCGGAGTTGGCGGTCGGGGGCTACACGGAGGCCCGACACGCGAGGTCCCGCAGAAACGCCAGCATGGCCCGCGCGGTGGCGTCGTTCTGCCGGAAGGCGGGCCCACCGGTACGCGGCCGGGTGAAGGCGCCGGGCGTCCGTACGTCGGTGTAGGGCCCGAGCGCGAACCGCCGGGGATGCGGCTGCCCGTCCCGGTCGAGGATCCGGCCGTCGGTGCGGTCCACCCGCAGCAGCCCTTCGGGACTCTCCACCACGGCCCCGTCGGCGTGCAGTTCACGCAGCAGCGGATCGACGGACCGCCCGACCGTGGGCTCGGGCAGCCGCGCCTCGACCAGCGCCCGCGCCTCGATCGTCACACCCGGCACGGTCGCGCTCGACGCGCGGAACACCCCGTCCTCGGCGGCTACGGCCATGTCGGCGCCCACGAACCGCACAATGCCGGCCCGGGACAGCGCGAGCAGTTGACGCAGCCGGGGTCCGGGCGGCCCGGAGGCGAGATAGCTGAAGAAGCCGTGCCACCAGGGCCCGACGTCACCGAGCCGGATCAACTGCCCGTAGACGGAGAGCAGTCCGAGGAAGACGGACAGGTCCGGGCTGTTGGTGGGATCGTGACGGCGGCTCAGATCCCCCTCCACATACGCCCTCAGCCCCTCCTGGAACTCCTCGTGGGACGCGTACCGCACCCCGTCCAGCGGATGGTCGAGCGCCGCGAGGTCGAGCCGGTCGGCGGGGTCGGGCACGGCGGACGCCACGAGGGCCTCGCGCTCCGCCGCCTCACCGGCCGCGTACTTCTCCTCGAAGACGGTCCACGCGATGCTCGTCCGCTCGGGGTGCACACCGAACAGCCGGTGATAGTGCGCGAACCCCAACTCCTTCTCGATCAGCGGCCATACGTCGCGCCGGAAGTCGAAGCCCCCCGGCAGCGCGAGCACCGCGTCGACCTCGGCGGGCCCGAAGAACCGTGGCAGCGGCGGCCGTTCACCGGTCCAGTCGTAACCGATCTTCGAGTGGTACGGCACTCCGCGCCGCGACCCGACGTACAGCACCGGCTCCTGCCCCGAGGGGACGTAGGTGTCGCCGTCGTAGCGTCCGCCCCGGCCCTCCGTGAGCAGCACCATCAGGTCGACGAAGGCGAGGCCGAAGCCGCGGACGAGGACGGGTTCGCCGGGGGCGAGGGAGGACAGGTCGCTGTCGGCGGTGAAGTCGGGCGGCAGATGGACCAGGTCGTGGGCGCGGGCGTACGCCGCCAACTCACGCTGGTCCTCGTCCAGTTCGGCGTCGAGGTGGCCGAGGGCGAGGACGACGAGGTCGGCGAGGAGCGGGCTCGGGCGGCCCTCCAGCCACACCTGCTGGCGTCCGTCGCGCGGGCCGCTGATCCTGAGGGCCCGTTGCGGGTGGTGGTGGACGGTGATGCCCGGCGGCAGAGCGGCCACGGACTGCTCGTGCACCCAGCGCAGATAGGAGCCCTGGAGCTGGCGGTCGGCGAAGGTGCTGCCCTCGATGGCCGCCCATTCGTGCAGCGTGGGGCCGGGGCGTACCGGACCGTCCATGACCACCGTCTCGTCGGTGAACATGGTGACGTCCTCGGCGTGCGAGTTCATCCACAGCAGCGGGGACTGGGAGGCGCGCCAGATGCGTCCGGCGCCCGGCTGATGGGGGTCGACGAGATGGATGTCGAGGCCCTCGGCACCTTCGGGACCTACGGCGTCGTCAGCGCCCTCGGTGCCCGAACCGCCGTACAGTTCGGCCGCGTTGGCGGCGATGCGTTCGATGAGACCGGTCCCCCGCGGCCCGGCCCCGACGATCACGAGAGTCCGCCTGGGCGCGCTCATCGGGTGCGCTCCGAACCGCGCGCGTAGTGCTTCTCGACGTAGTACTGGCCGACGCTGAGCACCGAGGTGACGACGGTGTACCAGATGGTGGCGACCATCAGCAGCGGGATCACCTGGTAGGTGCGGTGATAGACCAACTGCGCCGAGAACAGCAGGTCCTGGACGGCGATGACGCTGACGATCGAGGTGCCCTTGAGGGTGCCGATCAGCATGTTCCCGGCGGGCGGCACGATGGAGCGCATCGCCTGCGGCAGCACGATCCGCCACCAGCGGCGCCACCGGCTCAGCCCGAGCGCCTGCGCGGCCTCGACCTGGCCCCGGTCGACGGAGAGGATGCCGCCCCGGACGACCTCGGCGGCGTAGGCGGCCTCGTGCAGGGTGAGTCCGATGATCGCGACCGCGATCGGAGTGAACAGGTTGACCGTCTTCACGCCGAGCAACTGCGGGTACAGCGCCCCGATGTTGAACCACAGCAGCAGCTGCACCAGGATCGGGATCGACCGGAACAGCCAGACGTAGCCCCAACTGACGCCGCGCAGCACGGGGTTGGCGGACAGCCGGGCCGCCGCGAGCAGTGCCCCCAGGACGAAGCCGAGGACCATCACCACGGCCGTCAGCCACAGGGTGAGCCACAGGCCGCGCAGCACGGAGTCCGAGGTGAAGTAGTCGCCGACCACACCCCACTGGAACGCCTTGTTGCGCACGACGGAGGTGACGGCGAGCCCGAGCAGGATCAGTACGGCGACGGCGGCCGTCCACTGGCCGAGACGGCGCTGCGGGACGATCCGCGGGGAGCCGGCCGTCTCCGGTATGTCCGGTGCGGCGGAAGCTTTGGCAAGGGTGTGGGAAGACATGCGAAGACTCCGTGACGTCGGTCGAACACGGGTGATGCCTTCACACGGAACGCCGCGTGGCGCCGTACGGCCGAGCCCCTCAGCAAGGGCCGTGCACCGAGGGTACGGCGCCGTTTCCCCTCGCTGTCAAGGCTGTCCATACTGTGAGCGGTACGTCTCAAGTCGGTTGACGCCCAACCGGATGCCTGTTCCACTTACCCCATGCATCCACAGCAGTGGCTGGTCAAGCGCTCCCACATCGACTTCGGTCGAGTGTGGTCCTCTTCCTGTTGAGCTGACCCACTGCACGCCCTGATCCCCGGTTCTCCCGCCTGATCGGGCGTTTCTCGCGTTCTCCCCCGCACCTCCCCCGTCGCCTTCACACGCGCACCCCTCACCCTCCCCTCGGGTTCTGCTCACTCTTGCTCTCAGGAGACCGCACACGATGCGTATGCCCACGCGCAGCCGTTTTCGGCATTTCACACCCTTTGCCCTGATCACCTCGGCGGCCCTGCTCCTCACGGCCTGCGGCTCCGGCTCGGACGACGCGAGCGGCAGCGCGGCGAACGCGGCGGCGGCCAAGGCCGACAAGATCCCCACCACGGATGTCGTCTCGGCCATCCCGAAGGACGCGGCGGCGGCCGAGCTGCTGCCCTCCGGCACCACGAGCCTGACCGTGGCGGTGGCCGTCGGCGGCACGCCACCCGGCACCACTTACCTGGACGACGGCAAGACGCTGACCGGCCAGGACGTCGACTTCGCGGACGCCGTAGCCAAGGTTCTCGGTATCAAGCTCAAGACGGAACAGGCCAGCTTCGAGGCGATCCTGCCGGCCCTCGACAGCGGCAAGTACGACTTCGGCGCCAGCAACTTCGGCGTGACCGACGAACGGCGCAAGACGATCGACTTCGTCACCTACATCAACGACGGCCAGGGCTTCGCCACCCGCAAGGACAGCAAGCTCGCCAAGATCACCGACCTCAAGCAGTTGTGCGGCCTGAACGTCGCGACCGGCGCGGGCACCACCTTCGAGGCCACGCTTGAGGAGAACAAGAAGGTCTGCACGGACGCCGGCAAGAAGGCGTACAGCGTGCAGACCTACAGCGAGTCCGGCGCGATCTGGTCGTCCCTCCAACAGGGCCGCAGCGACGTCGTGATGTCCACGATCAACGGCCTGCGTTACGCCGTCGCCCAGCAGACCGGCGTCAAGTTCCTCAACGAGTTCCACCGCCTGGACGTCGGCTTCGCCTTCAAGAAGAACACGAAGCTGGCACCGGCCTTCCAGGCCGCGGTGAACAAGCTGATCGCGGACGGGACGTACGACAAGATCCTCAAGAAGTGGGGCACGACGGGCTCGGCGATAGCGAAGTCGCAGGTGTCCCCACCAGAACTGAAAAACTAAGCAGACCTGTGGGGGGCCGAGTTCGCGGCCCGGCCCCCTGCTCCCGTCTACCGCGACAGGGCGGCCGTACGGCGTCGTGGTGTGGCCCGGACGCCGATCACCCGATCCATCAGCGCCCCCAACACGTCCCGCACAGAGCCCCGTTCACGTGCGTCGCACTCCAGCACAGGCACATCCGCACCCAGCCCCAACGCCTCCCGCACCTCGTCCACGTCGAACCGCTCCGCCCCGTCGAACCGGTTCACCGCGAGGACGAACGGCGCGCCCTGCGACTCGAAGTAGTCGACCGCTGGGAAACAGTCCTCGATCCGCCGGGTGTCCACGAGGACCACCGTGCCGAGCGCACCCTCCACCAAGTCGTCCCAGAGGAAGGAGAACCGGTCCTGCCCGGGCGTCCCGAACAGATACAGCGCGATCGTCGGGTCGAGCGTGATCCGCCCGAAGTCGAGGGCGACGGTCGTGGTGGTCTTCGCCTCGACGCCCACCAACGAGTCGACACCGACCGAGACTTGGGTGATCGCCGCCTCCGTGTCGAGGGGTTCGATCTCCGAAATGGCCCCGATGAACGTGGTCTTGCCGACCCCGAGGCCGCCGCTGACCACGATCTTCACGGCCAGCGGCACGATCTTGTCAGAGCGCCCGGACATGGTCCCTGATCCTTTCGAGCATCGGGAGCGGCAGCTCCGCGGGTTGCCGGCAGGCGAGTTGCCCGGCGACGACGAGGTCGGAGATCAGCACCTTGGCCACTCCGAGGGGTACGCCGACCCGGTGCGCCACCTCGGCGACGGTCGTCGGCTGTTCGCACACCGCGACGATGTGGCGCCGCTCGAAGGCCAGCGACGGATCCGGCACGCCGACGGCGACGACCAGCGTCTCCAGGCGCAGATCGGCCTGGAGAGGCTCGGACCGGCCGCCGGTGATGATGAACGGCCGGACGAACGTCGCGTCCTCGTCAGGTTCTACGTCCCTGGGCTGTTCACCGTTCACCGTGGCAACGCCTGCCGCAGATCGGCGATGAGCGTCGGCGTGAGCAGATCACCCGCCCGCTCCGCGAGCACCGCCATCTCGTAGCCGACCAGGCCCAGTTCACCGCTGCTGTCGGCGAGGACACCGAGACAGCTGCCGTCCCGGATCGCCGAGACCAGCAGGAAACCGCGCCCCATCTCGATCATGATCAGCTTGACCCCGTCGAAGCTGTACCGCTTGGACGCGCTGCGGGCCAGACTGCTCAACCCCGAGACGATCGCGGCGAGATGGTCCGCCTCGGTCCGCCCGAGCCCGTCCGACACGGCGATCAGCAGCCCGTCGGAGGAGACGGCGACCGCGTCGCGTACGCCGTCGGTGCTCTTGACGAAGTTGGCGAGCAGCCAGTTGAAGGTCTGCGAGTCGTGCTGGGTGTCGACAGTGGTCACTTGACGTCACCCTCGTTGTGTCCGGCGGACTTCCTGGCCTTTTCCTTCTCCTTCTCCTTCTCCACGCTGATGCCGCCGCGCATGTGGGCGCTGCGCAGGGTGGAGAGCATTCCGGAGACCTGCTCGGGGCTGCGGTCGGTGGTCGGTCCGGTGGGCGCCGGGCGGCTGGGCCGGTCCGTCTCGGTGACGGCCTCCGAGATCGCGCTGCGCTGGGGGCGCTTGACGAGTCCGTTGCGGGTGCGGGAGGCGGAGGTGCCCTTGGCTCCCTTGTTCTCGACCCTGTTCTCGACGGGCTTCGACTCGGCCGCTACGGTCATCGACTCGACGGCGTCCTCCTCCTTGCGCGGCGCGGGCAGCACCGACTGGTCCGCGGCCTTGCCCTGCGGAGCCTCCGTCAGCAGCCCGGCGGGGATCAGTACCCGGGCGACCACACCGGCCGCCGGTGCCTCGCCGAGCCGTACCTCGATACCGCACTTGCGGGCGAGCGCGCCGACCACGAAGTGGCCCAGGAACCGGGTGGGTTCGGCCATGAAGCTGGCCGTGCCGGAGAGTCGTACGTTGGCTTCGGCGAGTGCCTGGTTGTCCATGCCGAAGCCGTGGTCGACGATCGCGACCAGATAGCCGGCGCTGGTGCGCCGTCCCTCGATCTCCACATCGGAGTCCGGCGGCGAGAAGCTCAGCGCGTTCTCCACCAACTCGGCGAGCAGGTGGGCGATTTCGACGACGACGGAGCCGGTGACGAACGCCGGCTCGATCCGGCGCAGGGTGACCCGGCGGTACTCCTCGACCTCGGACAGCGAGGCGCGCAGTACGTCGTTGATGGCCAGCGGGGTGGACCAGGGGCGGGGGCTGGACTCTCCGGCGAGCACGAGGAGGCTTTCGGCGTTGCGGCGCATACGCGTGGCCAGGTGGTCGAGTTCGAAGAGGTTGGCGAGGGTCGCGGGGTCGGCGTCCTCGTGCTCCAGCTTGTTGATGAAGCTGATCTGACGGCGCACCAGGTTCTGGTTGCGACGCCCCAGGCTCACCAGCGAGTCGGTGGCGTTGCGCCGCAACACGGCCTGCTCGGTGGCGAGATCGAAGGCGGACCGCTGCACCCGGTCGAACGCCTCGGCCACCTCCCGGACTTCGGCCCCCGCCCGGTCGGCGAGGGCGAGCGGAGCGGGCGGCTTCGGTGCCTCCCCGGACGACCCGTCCTGTACGGCGGCCACGGCCTGCGGCAGTCGGCTGCCGGCCACCTCCCGTGCCTGCCGGGCGAGTTCGACGAGCGGCGTGGAGACGGACCGTACGCAGTCGAGGGCCAGCGCGGCGAGCGCGGCTACCGTGCCGAGGGCGAGCAGCAGGAACAGCAGCAGGTCGCGCTGGGCCGAACTCTCCAACTGGGCGGCGCGGTTCTCGACATCGGTGCCGAGGGTGATCTGTACGCTCCGCATCCCGTTGATGGTGGAGGTCGTCGAGTCCCACCAGGCCATGGCCGGGATGGCACTCGACTTCAGCTTCCCGGTGCCGTGCACCGCCTTGCTCTCGTACGCCAGCGTGCGCTCGGCGTCGGGCGTGGTCAGGGCGGTGTTCAGACGCCGCTCCTGTACGGCGGTGGCCGACCGCGGGAAGGCGTCGAGGGCGGCGAGGCGCCCGGCGCGGATCTCCATGAACCGGCTGTAGTCGTCGCCGCGGAACTTCCCGGCGCGCACCGAGCCGAGCACGATGGCCCGCTCCTCGCCGGTGAACTCCTTGGCGTTGCCGAGGACTTGGAGCGCCTGGTAGGCGTCGCGCAGGTTGCCGTCGTGAACGTCTTCGAGGCCTAGGTCGAGCCGGTCGAGGACGGTGATCGTGGTGGTGAAGTAGTCGAAGGTGTCCTTCACCACGCCGGTGCCGTCGTCGGCGTCCTTGCGGATGCCGGCGAGGCCGTCGAGCCGGCCGAGGGACTCGCGCACGGAACCGGCGGCCGAGTCCTCACGCCCCTTCAGAGCCACGTCCAACTGCTCGCGCGCGGCGTCGGTCGCCTTGCGCTGCACGGGCAGCTTGGCGCTGAACTGCCGGACGCCGCCGACGTATCCGGTGGTGAGTCCGCGCTCCTTCTGCAGTTCGTGCACGAGTCCCTGGAGGGTGATTTCCAGGCGGGCGTTGTCGGCGGTCGCGGAGGCGTTGCGATAAGCGGAGATCTGGTCGGCGGCCGCGATACCGAGCAGTGCGAGCAGGACCGCGAGGGCGAGGATCAGAATCCTCAGCAGCCTGGTGCGGATGCTGGTGGTCGCTTTTGTTGTGACGTCCACTGAAGTGCCTTAAGTGGGTGGCGAGTTGATCGGGAGTCGAACCTGGGGCAGAAATGGTTCTGCGCCCGCCCAACGACACTCACGGCACACCGGTCACCGGATCATGTTTTTGTTTTACCGACCTGAAACAGGATCAGCCCGACCCCGCAGGTCAGCCATGATCCCTAAGCGGCACGTATACAACGGCGGTGACGGCACGTCACGGTCGGCGGGTGGCGGCACCCGTAACGGTCAAACAGGTGACTGCCCGTCCCGTTCAGCAGTCGCAGCACGACAGACATTCACAACATTCGCAGCACTCGCACGCGTCACAGCACGAGCAGTCGCAGCTCGAACAGCATCCCTCGCGCCGCCGCCCCGACCACGGCCCCTCGAACTCGTCGGCACAGCACACCTTGCAGGTGCAGCACAGCCCGAGGGCGACGGCGCACCCGGCCCAGAAACCGCGCCTGTCGGGCCGCGGGGGCTCACCGCCGTAGGGATGGCCGGGATTGCCAACGCGCCGGGGATCGTCCGGCACGTAGGGGCTCCGGGGCGGCCCGAAGGCGCCCTGCGGGTCCGGCCCGTGTCCGCACGACTGGGTGCCGAAGGCCCGGTCCACGGAGCGCCCCAGTTCGTGCGCGAGCAGCAGATGCGCGAGCTTGGCGTCGACGAACTCGGCCTCGCGCAGCGCGAGCCGTATCCCGTGCAGCGCGTCGTCGGCGAGCCGCCGGGCCTCCGTGAGCGGCGTGCCGGTCGCGGTGAGGGGGTTCCAGGCGCCCGACGCGGCGTCAGTCTCCTTGTCCTCCACGGCGTCCAGGAGATGCGCGAGCCGACCGAAGAGGCGCCCGGCCTCGGCGAGCGGTGCGGCGTTGCCGGGCCGTCCGGCCAGGATCGCGGTGTGCGCGAAGGCGGCCGCGGTGGCGGTCTCGGTCGGTTCGGTGACGGTCAGGATCGGCGTTCCGATCCCGGCCAGGACCTCGATGCCGAGCTGCCGGTCCACCGCGTCGACGAGCACGGCGGCGTCGAACCCGACCGCGGAACCGGTGCGCGCCCCGGCCCGCCCCCAGCTCCCGGCGACCCGCCGCGCGGCCAGCGCCACCGGCCTGCGGGCCAGCAGCCCGTCCCCGTCGGCGACATGGTCACGCACCTTGGCGGAGGCGAGCACCAGCGAGACGGCCGCCGCGAGCCGCGCCCCCTCGCCCTGCGCGACGGACGCCGTCCGCATCCCGCGCAACGGGCAGGGCCCGGCCGTACGACGCCATCCGCCGTCCGCGCGCTCGACCTGGGCCTCCGTCAGGACCGAGAGGAGCAAACCATCGTAATTGGTGACAACCCTCGCGAACTGCCCGTGATCGCCGCGCAGCGCGAGACACAGCCCGCACAAATGCGCCATCCACTGGGTCTTGAGGTTCTCACCGAGTCTGTGACTGCAAGGCCGGACCATTCCGAACACGACAACCCCCCGTGGCGTGAACGACATCTGACAGGGCATCCGGAGATCTATATGGCATCTGACCGGGCGTTGAGCAGCCGCATCGCATCGACCACTCCGTTCACCCGTACGCACCAGCCGTCACCCGGACGCCGGGAAGAATCATATTTCACTCTCAGTCAGCAGCCTTGTCCAGCAACACCCTTGATACACGGGGGCCCTCGACGTATTGGCTGTGCACCAGTAGCGTCACAAACCCCCCGCGCGGCGTCTATCCACTTGGCGCGCGATCCGCATCATGGATGACCATAGGGATGCGGAAAGCAAGTAAGACCGCTGTGAGAGGAGGCGTCCATGGGATCGGTACGCAAGGCGAGTGCTTGGCTTGGACTCGTTGACGACAACGATGACGAGCGTTACTACGACGACGACTACTCCGAAGGGACCGAGCAGCCCGGGGATGCCTGGGTCACGGATCCGCGAGTGAAGGTGGCCGAGGACGTCGCCGAGGTGAAGGGCCGGCGGATCGGCACGGTCACCCCGGACAGCTTCCGGGACGCCCGTGCCATCGGCGAGCTGTTCCGGGAGGGGGTTCCGGTGATCGTGAACCTCACGGCGATGGAGGCGACCGACGCCAAGCGCGTGGTCGACTTCGCGGCCGGCCTCACCTTCGGCCTGCGCGGCACGATCGAGCGGGTCGCGAACCGGGTCTTCCTGCTGACCCCCGCCAACACGGAGATCGTCAGCGGCGACCCCGCCGTGCGCCGTGAGGACGGTTTCTTCAACCAGAGCTGAGGCAGGGCCGCTCATCGGCCCTGCCTCCCGCAGGGTTGAACCGAGCCCGGGGTCTCCGGTGTCTACCGGAAGGCGTCGAGTCCGGTGAGCGCCTTGCCCAGCACGAGCTGGTGCATCTCGACGGTGCCCTCGTACGTGAGCACCGACTCCAGGTTCGTCGCGTGCCGCATCACGGGGTACTCCAGTGAGATCCCGTTGGCACCGAGGATCGTCCGTGCCGTACGACAGATCTCGATGGCCTCTCGTACGTTGTTGAGCTTGCCGAAGCTGACCTGCTCGGGACGCAGGCGCCCGGCGTCCATGCGCCGCCCCAGGTGATGGGCGAGCAGAATCCCCTTGTGCAGTTCGACCGCCATGTCGGCGAGCTTGGCCTGGGTGAGCTGGAAGCCACCGATGGGCCGCCCGAACTGCTCCCGAGTCTTCGCGTACGCGACCGCGGACTCGAAGGAAGCGCGCGCGGCGCCCATCGCACCCCACACGATTCCGTAACGAGCGTGCGACAAACAGCTGAGTGGCCCCTTCAGCCCTACGACCTCCGGCAGCACGGCGTCGGCGGGCAACCGCACGTCGTCGAGGACGAGTTCGCTGGTGACGGATGCGCGGAGTGACCACTTGTGCTTGATCTCGGGCGCGGAGAAGCCGGCGCTGTCGGTAGGCACGACGAACCCACGGATGCCGTCGTCGCTCTGTGCCCATACGACGGCGACCCCGGCCACCGACCCGTTGGTGATCCACATCTTGCGCCCGTTGAGGACCCAGTCGCCGCCGTCGCGCTTGGCGTAGGTGCGCATGGCGCCGGGGTCGGAACCGTGGTCGGGTTCGGTGAGCCCGAAGCAGCCGATGACGTCACCGGAGGCCATGCGCGGCAGCCACGCCTGCTTCTGCTCCTCGCTGCCGAAGCGGTGGATGGCGTACATCGCGAGGGACCCCTGCACGGACACGAGCGACCTGATCCCGGAGTCGGCGGCCTCCAACTCCAGGCAGGCGAGCCCGTATTGCACGGCGGACGCACCGGCACAGCCGTATCCGCTGAGCGACATCCCGAGCGCCCCGATGCCACCGAGTTCCCGGGCAAGCTCCCGGATCCCGGGCAACTCCCCCTTCTCGTACCACTCCGCGACGTACGGCAACACCCGGTCGGCAGCCCACGCCCGCACGGTGTCCCGGATCGCGAGGTCCTCGGGGTCGAGCAGGTCGTCGATGCCGAGGGGGTCGGCGGGGTCGAAGGGGGGCAACTTCGGGGACGGGGACGCAGCCATGACACAGCCTCCGGCACTAAAACTATCACCGCTAGTTACGACAACGGGCCCGACGTTACGACGCCCGGTGCCACGCGTCCAGAGCCCGCAGCCCGCAGCCCGCAGCCCGCAGCCCGCAGCCCGCAGCCCGCAGCCCGCAGCCCGCAGCCCGCAGCCCGCAGCCCGCAGCCCGCAGCCGCCAACGGCGGGGCACCCCCACAGGACACGCTCACCCCTCGATTGCCCGTAAACGGGTGGTGCGTGGGTGGGAGAGGTTGTTGTTCAGGCTGAGACGCGGGACTGGGCGACTTCCCTGGGGGCAGGGACCGTGGCCAAGGGCGCCTCGCACTGCATGATCCGCGGCAACCGCAACGCCATCACCGCCCCCAGCAACAGCAACCCCGCGCTGACAAGCAACGTCACGTGCAGGCCGTGGACGAAAGCGTCCCGTGCCGCGTGACGCAGGGCCGCACCACGCACCCCGCCAAGACGCCCGGCAACGTCATACGCCTCGCCCAGCGAATGCCCCGCAGACGCCGACGCGGACGCCGGTACACCGGGAACGGACGACAGCCCGGGCGCGTACGCCGCGTTCATCACGCTGCCGAGAAGCGCGATGCCGATACCCGCGCCGAGTTGGTACGAGGTCTCACCGATCGCCGCCGCACCCCCCGCCTGGGCCGGCGGCGCCTCGCTCAGCATCGACTCGTACGCCCCGAAGAGCGTCATCTCCAGACCGAACCCGAGCAGCAGGAACCCGAAGAGCAGCAGCCCCGCGTTGTCCCGCCCACCCATCGCGGTCAGCGTCAGCACCGAGACCGCGGTAAGACAGAAGCCGAAGCACACCATCCGACGCGGCCCGAAACGCCGGAGCATCCGCGCCCCGAACAACCCCGCCGCCATCGCCGCGAACGTCAGCGGCAGCAGCCGTAGACCCGTCTGGAGAGGCGACAACCCCAGCACCAGTTGCAGGTACTGCGCCGCGATCAGCTCCAGGCCCACCAGTGCCAGCATCGCCAGCACGATGCAGCCCACGGACGTACTGAACGCCGGCCTGCGGAACATCTTCAGGTCCACCAGCGGATGCGTACGGCGCCGTTGTCGTCGTACGAAAAGAGCCAGCAGCACCGCGCCCACGAGCAGCGGAGCCACGGTCCACCCGCTCTCCACGGGCTCCCCGCCTCCGAGCCGCTTCACGCCGAAGACGACGCCGAAGAGACCGCCCGCGGCCATGAGCGCGCCGACGATGTCCCACGGGCCGTTGCGGTCGCCGCGGGACTCGGGGAGCAGGAGCCGGCCGATCGGCAGGCTGATCAGCATCAGGGGGATGTTGACGAGGAAGACCGAGCCCCACCAGAAGTGTTCCAGGAGGAAGCCGCCGAGCAGCGGGCCCACCGCCGCGCCGACCGCCGCCACCGCGCTCCACACGCCGATCGCCACCGCCCGCTCACGCCGGTCGGGGAAGACCTGGCGGAGGATCGACAGCGTGGCCGGCATGATCATCGCGCCGCCGACGCCGAGCAGCGCCCGCGCGAGGATCAGGACCTGGGCGTCATGGGCGAGGGCGGCCAGCCCGGAGGCGATGCCGAAGAGGCCGTAGCCGAGAAGGAGAATCCGCCTGCGGCCCACTCTGTCGCCGAGCGTGCCGAAGAGGATGAGGAGCGAGGCGCAGACCAGCGGATAGACGTCGACGATCCAGAGCAGCTCTATCGCGCCGGGCTTGAGGTCCTCGGTGACGGCGGGCACCGCGACATGGAGCACGGTGGCGTCGAGGGCGACGAGGAGCAGGCTGACGCAGAGGACGACGAGGACGACCCAGCGGTTGGCACCGGCCCCGGCGGCCCGACGGCGCAGCGCTGCGGCAGCCATGGTCGTCCCGGACATGTACTACCTCCCAGATGTTCCCTCGCGTTCGGCGGGGCTCACGGGGTGGGGACTCCCCGTGACTGCGGCCGGAGAGGAGCGGTGTCTCCGACCCGCGCAACGAAGGCGAGTGAGCCGTCAGCGTACGCGAGTTCACGCCAATGCCACGTGGCGGACCTCTCACACTCTCCGGAGAACACGTGTGGCGTACACCACTCGCCCTTCCGTGGACCACGCCCCGCCGGGCCTGCCGGTTCCGCGCTCCCTCGATAATCGGGTCCGTGACCGATCTTGCAGCACCTCTGCGCCGGGCGGCCCCGGCTCTTCTCGGGTACGCCGCCGTCCGCGCCCTGGGCCTGGTGGTGCTCGCGGTGTGGAGCGCGGCGCGCGGAAAGAGCGCCCACACCTTGCTGACGGCGCGGTGGGACGCCCTCTGGTACACGCGGGTCGCCGACCTCGGTTACGGCTACGAGGTCCGCCTCCCGAACGGCGACGTCCACTCGAACCTCGCCTTCTTCCCGCTGTTGCCCTGGCTGGAAAGGTTCATGCACGCGGTGTCCCCGCTGTCGTACGCCGACGGCGGTCTCGTGGTGAGCCTGCTCGCCTCGCTCGCGGCGGCCTGGGGGATCTTCGCGGTCGCGGAGCATGTCTACGGCCGTAGGAATCAAGAAGGGCGCGAAGCGCGGCCTTGGAAGGGTGGCGGCGGGAGACGGGTGGGCGTGTGTGCCGTACTTCTGTGGGCCGTGCTGCCGGTCGGGATCGTGCAGTCGATGGCGTACAGCGAGTCGCTCTTCACGGCACTCGCCGCCTGGTCCCTGTACGCCGCCCTGACCGACCGCTGGCTGACGGCGGGCACGCTCGCGCTACTGGCCGGTCTGACACGGCCCGTGGGGCTCGCCGTGGTCGCGGCGGTGTGGGTCGCGGCCATCACCTCTTTCGTGCGGGACCGCAGCACGGAACCCGCCCCCGGCGCGCGAAGCTGGCAGCGCGCCCTCGGGATGGTGCTCGCGCCCCTGGGCGCCGCCGGATACGTCCTGTGGGTCGGCCATCGCACGGGCAAGGGTCCGCTGGGCTATCTCGACGTGCAGGCGGGCTGGCGCAACGGTTTCGACGGGGGCGCCGCCTTCGCCCGTTTCGTCGGCGACAAGTTCACGTCGTTCCCGTCGGCCCTGGCCGGGGTGGGGCTGATCGTCGGGGTCGGGCTGGTGATCTGGCTGTACGTCGTGGGTGTCCGCCAGGGCCAGCCGCTGCCTCTCCTGGTGTACACGGGTGTCGTCACCGCGCTCGCGCTGTGCGCGTCGAGCTACTTCGGCTCGAAACCGCGCCTGCTGATGCCCGCCTTCCCCCTGTTGCTCCCCCTCGCGCTCGCCCTGGCCCGGCTGCGTACGTCCAGGTCAGCGTGGGTGGTGGGCGGTGTCGCGGCGGCATCGGCCGTGTACGGCGCGTTCTGGCTGAACGGCTCCGGTCCCCCATGATCCACCCGTCACACTCCATGAGCGCTCGGCCAATTCCACCCCAGCATTTGGTGAACTAATTCATAAGGGCCATAAAACTCGACCCCGGCATGATCAAAGGAATTGAAGGACGGAGCCGTCCAGGATTGCGGAATCATCGGAAATAAACCTGCGCCTGAGAGCTTTCCCACATCACATCGTCATCACAAAGCCGCTGATTCGACAGGGATCCACACTCACTCGCTGTAACGTCGATTGGGTGCGTACCGAACGAAACCTCACCCGTCTGGACCGGGTGTTCGCGAGGCTGGACCGTGAACCGGAACGGCCGGCCAACATCGATGTGCCGAAGATGAGCCGGCACAGGGTCGTGCTGTTCGCGGCGACCCTGGCCTTCTATCTGGCGATCGTGTGGCTTGTCGTGACCACGTCCTGGCTGGTCCGGTTCGACTGGCAGGTCATGTTCTTCCGGCCGTACCAGCAGTGGGCGGGCATCCACTGGTTCGTCGACTACTACGTGGTCCTCGGCCAGCGCGGCCCGACCGCGGTGATGGTCGCGGCCTGGCTGGGCTGGCGCTCCTGGCGGCAGCACACGCTGCGCCCGCTGCTGACCCTGGGCACCTTGCTGCTGCTCCTGAACATCACGGTCGGCGCGGCCAAGCTCGGCATGGGCCGTCTCGGCCCGCACTACGCCACCGTCATCGGCTCGAACGAGATGGGTCTGGGCGGCGATATATTTCCCAGCGGCCACACCGCCAACGCGGTCGTGACCTGGGGAATCCTGGCGTATCTGGCCTCCACGCCGGCGGCCCGCCGCTGGCTGTCCGCCGCGTCCGCGGTGACCTCGCTCGGCGTCGGTCTCGCCACGGTCTACCTCGGCACGCACTGGCTGAGCGACGTCCTGCTCGGCTGGGCCGCCGGTCTGCTGGTTCTGCTCGCCCTCCCGTGGTGCGAGCCGCTGATCGCCCTGGCCGAAACCCAAATCTTCGACCTGCGCGACCGCTGGCGCGCCCGCCGCGGCCGTACGGCGCCCGCTCCGGTGCCCGCCTCCCCGGTCACCGCGCCGGTACTGCTCAAGCCGCGCGCCTCCTCCTCGGGCGACGAGGTCCCGGCGGCCCGCGAGACGGTCACCGCGAGCCGCTCCGCCCGGCCGCCGGTCCACCTCGCCCCGGGCCCGCACACGACCCGCTCGGAGCGCACCCCGGTCACCCCGGTCGGCAGCCGCCGCCCGCCGCACCCCGACCGCGTCGCGCGCGGCACCAACCCGGCCACGGCCCGCCCGGTGCCGGGCGGCTGACGACCGCACCAGACCGCGGGGCCGGTACGCACAACCATCCCCGCATCAAGAAGGCCCCGGTTCCGCCAGCGGAACCGGGGCCTTCGTCACGTCCGCGCTCAGCCCTTCCAGGCGCGCGTCACCGTGCCGTCCTCGACCTCGAAGTTGAGCCGTCCCACGCGGAACTCCATGGTGATGATCGCCCCCGGCGGCAGCGACCGCACGGTCGTCCACCCGCGCTCCCGCGCGAGCCGCTCGGCCTCTGTCGCGTCGAGGCCCACATAGCTGTTCGGACTGTCCTGGGGCTCTGCCGGTGGAGTCGGAATGGATGCCATGCCCGCCACGCTAGCCCCTCTTGCGCTCTCTCCGTCCCTCTCCGGTCACACTTCTGTCACAGGATCAGGACGTGTGTTTTGTTCTGCCTCCCTCACACGTATGAGCGGTTCCGTACGTCTTCCGCAGGCATTCGAACGTAATTCCCGCATGTCGGTCCGGCTCGCCGAATAGCCCGGCGGAAAGTGCCGCGAGAACCGGTCCGGCGCCCCTTTCCATTCCGATTCCGTGCGGTACGGCGGGAGCTGACGCCGCATAAGAGTTTCACCGTTTCAGCACAGAATCGCCGTGGGCCCCCGGGCCGTGCCGGTCCAGCGCCCGGGACAGCCGGTCCCGGGCCGTCCTGATCGTCTCGGTCAGCTCGACGGGCTCCAGGACCTCGAAGTCGAAGCCCATCATCATCACGTGGATCACCATCACGTCGAGGTTCGGGGCCCCGGTCCGCAGCAGGCAGGCGTCCGGTCCGTCGGCCTCCAGCGTCCCCGCGGACGGTGAGATCCGCTGGACGGCCTCCTGGAGGGGCACGAGCAGCCTGACGACGGCGTGCGAGGCGTACGCGCGCGTGGAGACCCCTTTCGAGACGTGCGCGGCGAGGTCCTCGGCCGGTGGCTCGCGCGGGGTGAAGCGCGGGCCGTGCGGCGGCCTCGGTGTGACGCGGTCGACGCGGAAGGTGCGCCAGTCCTCGCGGTCCAGGTCCCAGGCAACCAGGTACCAGCGGCGCTCGGTGCACACCAGGCGGTGCGGTTCGACGCTGCGGCGGGTCGGGGTGCCGTCGTGGCTCTCGTAGTCGAAGCGCAGCCGCTCGGCGTCCCGGCACAGGGCGGCCAGTTCGGTCAGTACGGCGGGGTCGACGGCGGACGGCAGCGTGTTGTGCAGCATCGGCACGGTGAACGCGTTGAGGGCGCCCACCCGGCGGCGCAGCCGGCTCGGCAGCACCTGTTCGAGCTTGGTGAGGGCGCGTACGGAGGTCTCGCCGATGCCCTCGATGCCCTGCCCTGCGGCGGTGCGCAGCCCGACGGCCACGGCGACCGCCTCGTCGTCGTCCAGCAGCAGCGGCGGCAACTCGGCGCCCGCGCCCAGCTGGTAGCCGCCGCCCGTGCCGGGGCTGGCGTTGACCGGGTACCCCAGCTCACGCAGCCGGTCCACATCCCGGCGCACCGTACGCGCGGTGACCCCGAGCCGGTCGGCCAGGTCGGCGCCGGACCACTCGCGGTGGGCCTGGAGCAGCGAGAGCAGGCGCAGGAGTCGTGCCGAGGTCTCCAACATGGTCGAAGTCTCCATCAAGGACGGCCTGTGTCGAGGACGGCCCTGTGCCGACGGCGGCCCTGTGCCGACGGCGGCCCTGTGCCGACGGCGATCTGCGTCAAGGGCGGTATGGCAGTTGCGGCACGTCGAAACACGTGCGGTTCATGTCCCCTTGCGCGACCCATCCCTTGCCGTCCTGCCAACGGGCCACCGACAGACATGTCCTGCGTGTCGTCGGCGGTCCGGCGAGCCGCTCGAAGGAGACGGGAACCAGCAGGCCGTCGGCGGTGTAGTTCTCGCTCCGGTTCATGAAGCCGTCGACGCACGCGCGCGTGACGCCCGTCCTCGTCTTCGCACACAACGTTGCCGCGTCCGTGAACCACCTCGCGGCCGCCCACCCCTCCAACTGCCACTGGGAGTGCGTCTTCAGCCCCTTGGTCGCGTCCCGGAACTCCCGTACGGCCGCCTGGGAGGTGTCGTCGAAGTCGCGGCTGGACCCGGTCGCCCACAGGGCGTTGCGGCAGCGCGGGGCGTCCTTGTAGTCCTCGGGGACGGTGGACGTCCAGTTCTGTACGTTCGTCACCTTGGCGATGACGTTCGCGCCGACCTGGTCCATCGCCTCGCACAACTGGGCGTTCCCATGCGTGTCGATGGCGTCGAAGACGAGGTCGGCGCCCTGCTGCTTCAAGTCCGCCGCCACGGCACGGAAGTTGGGCAGCGCGAAGTCGACCTGCTCGGTGACGACCTTGTACCCCTCGGCCTTCAGCCCCTGCTCGACGAGCCGCGCGTAGGCGGCGGACGCGGCCTGGTTGTACGACACGACGGCGGCGGTACGGGCACCCTGCCGCTGCTTGAAGTACCGGTAGACCTCCGTGCCGCCGTACAGCTGCCCGCCCCAGCCCGGTGTGCCGGCGCGGGGCGCGAGGCTGCCGTAGATGCCGTACAGGTGCGGCCAGGTGTCGTAGGCGGCCCCGATGGGCTGGCCGCCGATGTCGGGCACGCGCGCGTGGGAGACGCGGGAGGCGCCCGCGTAGTCGAGGGCGGTGGTGGCGACCAGGGCGACGACCCTGTCCTCGTCGACCAGCTGGTGCACGCACTCGTTGTTGCCGACACCGCTGCCGCCGTCGTCGCACAGGCGCACCTGGACCGGGTGTCCGTCGATGCCCCCGCGCGCGTCGAGGCGGTCGAAGTACGCCTTGGCGCCGTCGCGGGGGCCGGTGAAGGTGTCGCCGCCCACCGGGCTGGTCGCGCTGGTGATGATGCCGACCCGGATCGGCGTGCCGCTGCTGGCCGCGGGCGCAGGGGTGTTGCCGTGCTCGAAGTCGCTCTCCGGGAGGCGGCTGCCGCAGGCCGTGCCCCCGAGGAGCAGCAGCACCGCGACAGCGGCCTCAGCAGCCCGCCCCGGGCGACTGCGAGGCATCGCCGCTCAACGCCACCAGCGCGCACAGGGTGTTGACGGACACCTTCCAGGTGCCGTCCTGTTCGACGCTCGTCCCTGAGGCGTTCGGCAGGGCGGTGGCGCCGTTCAGGGTCAGGCTGTATGTCACGGTCGCCTTGGTCGCCGAGGTGAACTCGACCTTCTGGACGTCCGCCTGGACCTGCCCGCCGCGCTTGTCGCCGCTGAAGGCCTTCAGGACCGGGCCCATCTGCTCGCCGTTCTCCAGGACGGCCTGTTTGTCCTGGGTGGAGGCGGCCGGGTCGAAGAACTTCTTCCAGTTGGCCTTGATCTGTGTGGCGGCGGCCGGGTCCGCGGGCGCGGTCGCCGGTGCGCTCGTCGTCCGCTCGACGGACGGGGTGGGCGGTGACGCGCTGCCGCTCCCGCCGCCGCTGTCGTCGCTGCAGGCCGCCAGGGCCGGCCCGAACACGAGGACCAGGGCGGCCGCCACAGCCGAAGTGCCCCGCCCCCGCCCTGAGTTCCTCGTGTTCCTCGCGTCCCTCGTGTTCCTTCGCCTGAGGTCGCTCCCGAGAACCATCTGGCTCACCGCCGGGTGTCGTTCCGGGCCGTGCTCGCCCGGTGTTTTCAGGTCAGGTGTCAGAAGGCATAGTGCAAGCCATTGGCTGGCATGGACAGACACATGACATGTGGGAGCCGGAAATGCGGACAGCGCGACTGCGGACCGTGCACCCCGCCCTGTGGGCCGGCTGGGCCGCGCTCGCCGCGGGCGCGGTCCTGTGCGTGATCGGCTGGTACGGCATCTCCGGCGAGCGCTACGCGGAACGCCAACTCCCTTACCTGGCCTCCTGCACGATCCCCGGCGCCGCGCTGATCGTCGCCGCCGCGGTCCTGCTCACCCACGGCCGCAGCGCCCTCGCCGCCGCGCGCGTGGAGGAGCTGTATGGCCTTCTCGTGGCCGCCGAACCCGCCGACGCCGAGGAGTCCGCGCGGGCCGCCGCGACGCCCGTGGCGGTCAGCCCGGACCTGTTGATGGTGCCGGGCGGCACGTTGTGGCACCGCGCGGACTGCCCGTTGGTCGCCGGGAAGCCGGAAGCGGTGCCGGTCGACTCGAAGCTCGTGGCGAACGGCGAGTTGAGCCCCTGCCCGATCTGCGAACCCGCCGAAGCCGACGACTGATGTCCTCCTTCACCTACGACCTCACCCTCGCCGGCCTCTCGGTCGGCAGCGCCGCCGCACTCACCGGGATCGGCCTGATCGTGACGTACCGGGCGACCGGCGTCCTCAACTTCGCGCACGGCGCGATCGCGATGGTGTGCGCGTACGTGCTGCGGCAGTGCGTGGTCGGGTGGGGCTGGCCGCTGTGGCTCGGCGCGGTCGTCACGCTGCTGTTCCTGGCGCCGGGCATCGGGGTGGCCCTGGAACGGTTCGTCTTCCGCCCGTTGGCGGTCCTGGGCGGCGATCCGGCGCAGACGCTGGTCGCGTCCATCGGGGTGTTCGTCCTGCTGGTCGGCGGGACCGCGCTGGCGTGGGGGCAGGGGGCGCGGGACGACGCGCCGGAGCTGGTGTCGGCCGACCCCTGGGGGCAGTTGGCGGTGGTGCTCGTGCTGGCCACCGGAGTTGGGGCGGTCATCCGGTGGACGCGTTTCGGGCGGGAGCTGCGGGCCGTCGTGGACGACCGCCAACTCGCGGTGCTGGGTGGCGTGGACGCGGACCGGGTGGCTGCGGCGGGCTGGGCGTTCGGGTCGTTCACGGCGGGGCTGACGGGCGTACTCCTCGCGCCGTACGTGCGCCTGGACCCGTACGGCCTGCCGCTGCTCGTCATGGAGGTGGTGGCGGTCGCGGTGGCGGCGCGGATGCGGAGTCTGCCGGTCGCCGTGGTGGTGGCGCTGGGGATCGGGGTCGGACAGAGCCAGTTGACGCGGCTTCATCCGCCGGGCTGGAGTGGGCAGTTGGTCCAGGCGGTGGGCGCGAACCTGTTCGTGGTCGCCCTGTTGATCGCGGCGCTGGTACTGCCCGGTCTCGGTTCCCGGGACGCCCTCCCGCGTACGGCGACGGCCCGCGTCGCGACGCCTCCTGGTGCCTGGATCGTGGCCGGGGTGCTGTTCCTCCTCCCCCTCGGCTTCGCGGGCTCGGACCTGCACACCTCGGTCCAAGTCCCGGCGCTGGGCGTGGTGTTGCTGTCCCTGGTGGTGGTCACCGGGCGCGGCGGGCAGCTCTCCCTGGGGCAGGCGGCGTACGCGGGCCTGGGCGCCCTGTTCACGGCGCTGCTGGCGGCGGGCCGCTTCCCGGGACTACCCCGCCTCCCGGAACTGGCCGCGCTCGCGCTCGCGGTCCTCCTGGTCGCTCCCCTGGGCCTGTTGACCGGCTGGCCCGCGATCAGCCGCCACGGCCTGGCCCTCGCCCTCGCGACCTTCGCGGTCGGCGTCGGGGTCAGCCGCTTCGTCTTCGCCCAGCCGTACGCCACGTCGGGCCTGTCGCTGGCCCGCCCGTCCGGCTTCGACGGGGACCGCGCCTACTACGTCCTCGAACTCGCCCTCCTGGCGGGCGCGTTGCTGGCGACCCACGCCCTGCGCCGGGGCCGCACGGGCCGCGCCCTCGCCGCCCTGCGCGACCACGAACAGGGCGCGTCGGCGGCGGGCGTCCAGGTCCCGTCCCTGAAACTCCTGGCCTTCGTCGCGGGCGCCGCCCTGGCCGCCCTGGGCGGCGGCATGCTCGGCATGGGCGTGCGCGCCTTCGACCCCTCGGCCTACGACCCCGTACGGGGGCTGTTGTGGTTCGCCGCGGTCGTCGTCCTGGGCGCCGACAGCACACTGGGCGCCCTGGCGGCCGCGGCGCTGCTGGTCGGGCTGGACGCGGGGGCGCGCGGCGGGGTGGCGGCGGCGCTGATCGGGGTGCTGGCGGTGTGCGTGGGGCGGTTTCCCGGGGGGCCGTACGAGGCGTTGCGGACTGCGGCGGGGCGACTGCGTCTGCGCCGGAGGGTGCGGCTGACGCCGTTGGGGGTCGGGGTACGGAAGAAGTTTCGGGTGGTGGGCGTGCCGGTGCCGGCGGTACAGGCGGGCTCAACGGCGGCTGCGCTCGCGGGTGTTGCGCGCCGAGCGGAGCTCGATGCCGGGCGAGCGTCCGGGGCGCGGAATCCGCGGGGGCGCGCCGCCGGGGCCGGGCAGCGGGGCGAAGCGGGTGCGATTGGACCTGTCCACACGGGCGTTGCGCGTCCGGCGAAGCCCGACGCCGGGCGGGGACGCGCCACCGAACCCGGGCAACGAGGCGAAGCGAGTACAACGGCGCCCAACCGCACGGGCGTTGCGCACCCTGCCGAGCACAACGCCGGGCGGCAACACGCCACCGGCCCCGGACGAAAATCCCCCACCCCACCCGTCCTCACCGCCCACACCCTGCACGCCCGCTACGGCGGCTTCGCCGCGCTCGACGGGGTCGATCTCGTTGTGCGGGCCGGGCAGGTCACCGCTGTCGTCGGTCCCAACGGGGCCGGAAAAAGTACCCTGTTCCACTGTCTGGCCGGGACCGTGCGGCCCACGCGGGGGCAAGTCCGGCTCGGGGGACGGGACATCACGAGGCTGGCCGCGCACGCGCGCACCCGGCTCGGGATCGCCCGGACCTTTCAACAGCTCGCCGTGTTCCCCTCGTTGACCGTCGCCGAGAACGTGCGCGTCGGCGCCGAGCAAGGACGGGTCACCGAACCGGGCGCCGTGGAGCGGGCGTTGCGGTTGTTCGGGCTCGACGGGGACGTACGGTCGCTGCCCGCCGCCGGCCTGCCCACCGGGACACTGCGCCGGGTCGAACTGGCGCGGGCGTTCGCCGGAGGTCCGCGCGTGCTGCTGCTCGACGAGCCCGCCGCCGGACTCGACACCGCCGAAGTGGCCGCGCTGACCCTGGTGTTGAGGGCGCTGGCCGCCGAGGGCACCGCCCTGCTCGTCGTGGAGCACGACCTCGATCTGGTCGCCGACCTCGCCGACGTGGTCCATGTGATGACCGCGGGCCGGATCGTCGCCTCCGGCCCACCGGATCGAGTCCTCGACGCGCTCGGCGCCCCAGAGGCCGCCTGGGAGTCCCCCGCATGACCATCGCCCTGCGCCATGCGCGCGTGCGCTACGGCCCCCTCGAAGCCCTGCACGGCGTCACCCTCGCCGCCCCCGCCCACGGGCTCACCGTCCTGCTGGGCCGCAACGGCTCCGGCCGTACGACCGTGTTGCGCGCCCTCGCCGGCACGGTCGCGCTGTCGGGCGGCGCGGTGGTGTGGGACGGCGCCGACGTGACCCGTATGCCCGCCCACGAAAGAGCGCGCCGGGGACTGTGTCTGGTGCCGGAGCGACGGGCCGTGTTCGGGTCGCTCACCGTGCATGAGAACCTCGAACTCGCCGCGCGGGACTACGCCGTTGCCCTCGACGCGTACCCCCAGCTGGGCCCCCTGCTCCCCCGCCGGGCCGGCACTCTCTCCGGTGGCGAGCAGCGGATGCTGGCGCTCTCCCGTGCCCTGTTGGCACGCGCGCGCGTGGTGCTCGTGGACGAACCGGCGCAGGGCATGTCGCCCGCGGTCGCGGCGCACACGTACGAACTGCTGGGCGGGTTGGACGCGTGCGTGGTCGTGGCCGAGCAGCGGCTGCCGCCAGTGCTGCGCGGCCGGGCGGCGATCGTGTACGAACTGCGGCGCGGGACAGTCGTGTTCAGCGGCGAGGCGGCCGAACTGGAGTGACGTGCGGGCCCCGCCCGGTCGACGGACCGGACGGGGCGGGGCGAGCGGTTCGGCTCAGAGGTCGAGCTGCTGCCCGGGCACGATCAGGTCGGGGTCGCCGCCGATGACGGCCTTGTTGGCGGCGTAGACCTTCCGCCAAGTGGTCCCGTGCTGGGCGGCGATGGCGCTCAGCGTGTCGCCCTCACGGACGGTGTAGTCGCCGCGGGACGTGCCGCGCGAGGCGTTGTTCGTCCCACGGGCCGGCGTTGTCGCGGGCTTCGACGGGGTCGCCTTCTTGGTCGACTTCTTCTTCGTCGACTCGGATGTCGACTCGGTGGTCGACTTCTTCGTCGACTTCTCGCTCACCGTGCCGGAGGAGGCCGCGGGTGCGCTGCCGCTCGCTCCGGCCCGTGCCGAGCAGACCGGCCAGGCGTTCCAGCCCTGGGCCCGCTGGACCTTGCCGGCCACGGCGATCTGCGCGGACTTGGAGGCCTGGTCCGCGGTGGCCGCGTAGGCCGAACCGCCGTAGGCGCGCCAGGTCCCGGCGGAGAACTGGAGTCCTCCGTAGTAGCCGTTACCGGTGTTGATGTGCCAGTTGCCGCCGCTCTCGCACTGGGCGATGCGGTCCCACACTCCGCTGTCGGCCGCCGCGGCGTTGCCGCTTGCGGCCAGCAGTCCGAGCGGGGCGAGCAGGGCCGCCCCGGCGAGGACCGCCGTCGTACGCGCTTGACCCTTGTGGGTCTTGGGTGCGTTCTCGCGAGTGGTATCGGCACATTCGGACATGTAGAACCCTCTCCAACAACCCGGGGTCCCCCAAGGCGGTTCGCGGCTCCCGCGTGTCGACGCGTTCCTCGCGCTCCTCCCCGTCCGCCGGAAGTGGTGCTGCTTGCTGGCTTGTTCGGCCGGCGGACGTACCCGAGCGGTGCTCGTTGCACACGGTGGAGGAATGTACGGAGGTGGGCGAGCCGATGTCGACCAACTGCCCGTCACCGCAGGCCAGTTCACTGTTACCGCGGGTATCGGCATTTTTCGGCCACCCGCTACATTCGCTGATTTCACGATTTTTCGACCAGTTGCCGACACGTGCTGTGACCCGGTTCACGCGACCAACTCCCTTGACCTTTCACAGAGTTGACACGGAGTGTGCGATTCCGTACCAGTCGTGACCGTCCGCGTCGGTTGGTTCGATTCGGTTCGCTCTGGAGCGTGACTCCCGCCACAGATCGCCCGTTGTCCTCTTCATGAGCCCGGGACCCACCGGGCACCGCATTCCGAGGGAGCCACCCGTGCCGCGCATGCTCGACGTCAGCGACGACGTACGCGCCGAGATCGGCGACGAAGAAGCCGACCGGCTGCTCGCCGGAGACAACGCCCCGGGCAGTTACGACTGCACGTCGTGCCGCACCCAGGGCGACTCCGATCAGGAGCGCACCAGCACCGTCCTGTTCATCGGCGACGAGACCGCCGTCCTCGCCTTCGCCCACGCCACCTGCCTGCCCTCCCAGATCGTCCAGGTCACCGAGGAGCAGCTGCAGGGCGCCGTCCGCTCCATCAGCGGCAACGCGCACGCCCCGGCCGGCGCACCGGAGAAGGCCGTACCCGAGCAGGCCGTGCTCGGGGTGACCAGCGGACTCGTGCTGATCTCAGGGGAGTTGCACCCCGCCCTGGTCGTCGAGCCGACCGCGCCCATCGTGCGGCCCGGCTCGACCGACGTCGGCGACGACTTCCTGCCGCTGCTGATCGAGCAGGGCTTCATGCCGCTCAGCGAGATCACCACCGTGCCGCCCGTGCTGCACGGCTGGTCGGTGCTGCTCGCCGCGGGCCAGCTGCACGCGGTGCTCCAGCCGAGCAGCAACGGCGGCTCCCCGGTGGCCTGGTGGCAGGCGCACCAGGCGCTCCAGGTCACCGACAGCTGGCGGGCCGCCGCCAACAAGCACCAGCAGGTGCTGATGTTCGCGGCACCGGTCGGCTCGATCGGCCGCCAGCCCCGCGAGGACCTGCTGCGCGGCGCGCTGGACAAGGCCGCGGCCAACGGCAAGCTGGTCGGCTCCGCGCTCCCGCTCGCGGGCACCTGAGCCGCATCCCTTCAGGTCACGCGTCGTTTGGACATACGTGCACGCATACGACGTTCCCCGCAGCCGGCAGCCCTACCAGTCGATCCCGTCCTCGCGATCGGACCGGGACAGCACCGGCGGCCCATCGGCCACGCCGATCTACGACCGGCTCTACTCGGAGTGGGTCAAGACCTTCCGCTCGCTGCCGGGTGACCGCAGCGGCGAGGAGGAGCTGGGCTTCACCGCCTTCGGGCACAGCCCGCACAGCACCGGCACGTTCGGCGGGAGTTCGTACAGCGCGTACAGCGCGGGGGCCTACAGCGCCCGGCAGCAGTCCCAGTGGCAGCGCGTCGGGCAGCTCGGTCACCTCGGGCAGCAGCAACAGCACGGCCACACCGGGATGCACCACATCCCGGCGGCCCTGCCGCCCGGCCCGCGCCGGGGCATCTGACGCGGCACGCACACGAAGAGGGCGGCCCCGGTCTCAACCGGGGCCGCCCTCTTCGTCGTAGAACCAGCCGTAGTACGACTGCCGCTGCGGCTACTTCTTCTTGCCGCGCTTCTCGCGGACCCGGACCGAGATGTGGATCGGGGTGCCCTCGAAGCTGAACTCCTCGCGCAGGCGGCGCTCGATGAAGCGGCGGTAGCCCGCCTCGATGAAGCCGGAGGCGAAGAGCACGAAGCGCGGGGGCTTGGTGCCGGCCTGGGTGCCGAAGAGGATGCGGGGCTGCTTGCCGCCGCGAATCGGGTGCGGGTGGGCGGCGACCAACTCACCGAGGAACGCGTTCAGTCGGCCCGTCGGGACGCGGGTCTCCCAGCCGGCGAGGGCGGCCTCGATGCCCGGGACCAGCTTCTCCATGTGGCGGCCGGTGCGCGCCGAGACGTTGACCCGCGGCGCCCACGCGACCTGGGCGAGCTCGGTCTCGATCTCGCGCTCCAGGTAGTAGCGGCGCTCCTCGTCGAGGGTGTCCCACTTGTTGAAGGCGAGGACGATCGCGCGACCCGCCTCGACGGCCATGGTGACGATGCGCTGGTCCTGCACCGAGATGGACTCGGAGGCGTCGATCAGGATGACCGCGACCTCCGCCTTCTCGACGGCGGCGGCGGTGCGCAGCGAGGCGTAGTAGTCGGCGCCCTGCTGGAGGTGGACGCGCTTGCGGATGCCCGCCGTGTCGACGAACTTCCAGGTGATACCGCCCAGTTCGATCAGTTCGTCGACCGGGTCGCGGGTGGTGCCGGCGACCTCGTTCACGACGACGCGCTCCTCGCCCGCGATCTTGTTCAGCAGCGAGGACTTGCCGACGTTCGGTCGGCCGATCAGCGCGATACGGCGGGGGCCGCCGACCGCGGTGCCGAAGGTCTGCTCGGGCGCCTCCGGCAGCGCCTCCAGGACGGCGTCCAGCATGTCGCCGGTGCCGCGGCCGTGCAGCGCGGAGACGGGGTGCGGCTCGCCGAGGCCCAGGGACCACAGGTAGGACGCGTCGGACTCGCCGCTCAGACCGTCGACCTTGTTGGCGGCGAGCACGACGGGCTTGCCGGCCTTGCGCAGCAGTCGTACGACCGCTTCGTCGGTGTCGGTGGCGCCGACCTTGGCGTCGACGACGAAGACGACCGCGTCGGCTGCCTCGATCGCGTACTCGGCCTGGGCGGCCACGGAGGCGTCGATGCCGAGGACGTCCTGCTCCCAGCCGCCGGTGTCGACGACCTTGAAGCGGCGGCCCGCCCACTCGGCCTCGTACGTCACACGGTCACGCGTGACACCCGGCTTGTCCTCCACGACGGCCTCGCGGCGGCCGATGATGCGGTTGACGAGAGTCGACTTGCCGACGTTCGGCCGGCCGACGACGGCGAGGACGGGCAGCGGCCCGTGTCCCGCCTCGCCGATGGCTCCCTCGACGTCCTCGATGTCGAAGCCCTCTACGGCGGCGAGCTCCATGAACTCCGCGTACTCGGCGTCGCCGAGCGCCCCGTGCTCGTGCTCCTCGCCGGAGCCGTCGGGCTGGATCTGGTCGTTCATGAAGATCGGTACCTCGTTCATCGTGGTGATCGGTGGAACCCCCGGATTTCGGGTGATCCACTACTCAAGTGTCTCTTAGCGCCCGGTAAGGCGCCTGGCATTGTCCAGGTGGGCGGCCAGCTGCTTCTGGATGCGCTCGGTCGCCTCGTCCAGTGCCTTGCGCGTACGGCGGCCGGAGCCGTCGCCCGCGTCGAACGGGTCGCCGAAGACGACGTCGACGCGGGAGCGCAGCGGGGGCAGCGCCTTTATCAGCCGTCCGCTCTTCTCGGCGCTGCCCAGCACGGCAACCGGCACGATCGGGGCACCGCCGCGGACCGCGAAGTAGGCGAGTCCGGCGCGCAGCGCGGCGAAGTCGCCCTCGCCGCGGCTGCCCTCGGGGAAGATCCCGAGGACCCCGCCGTCCTTCAGGACGCCGAGCGCCCGGGTGACGGCCGTACGGTCGGCGGTCGAGCGGTCCACCTCCAGCTGGCCGACGGCGCGCATGAAGGGGCCGAGCGGGCCGACGAACGCTTCCTTCTTGACCAGGAAGTGCGATGCCCGGGGTGCCACACCGATGACCATCGGGCCGTCGATGTTGTGCGAGTGGTTCACGGCGAGGATCACCGGGCCGGTCGCGGGGACCTTCCAGGCGCCCAGCACGCGCGGCTTCCACAGCCCGTACATCAGGCCGACGCCGATGCGCCGCCCGACCTCGGCGCCGCGCTGTGAAGATGCGGTCACTTGGCGGCCCGCTTCTCCCCGACGAGGGTGACGACGCACTCGATGACCTGCTGGAGCGTGAGGTCGGAGGTGTCCACCTCGACCGCGTCGTCCGCCTTCGCGAGCGGCGAGGTCTTGCGCGAGGAGTCGGCCGCGTCCCGCTTCAGCAGCGCCTCGCGGGTGGCCCGTACGTCGGCGCCCTTCAGCTCACCGCTGCGGCGGGCGGCACGCGCCTCCGGGGAAGCGGTGAGGAAGATCTTCAGGTCGGCGTCGGGCAGCACGGTCGTACCGATGTCCCGCCCCTCCACCACGATCCCCCGCTCCGCGCCGGCGGCCAGCGACCGCTGCAGCTCGGTGATCTTCGCCCGCACCTCGGGCACCGCGCTGACCGCGCTGACCTTGGAGGTGACCTCCTGGGTGCGGATCGGGCCGGCCACGTCCACACCGTCGACGCTGATCGTCGGGTTCGCCGGGTCCGTGCCGGAGACGATCTCCGCCTTGTCGGCCACGGCGGCGATCGCGGTGGGGTCGGTGACGTCGATCCCGTTGCTCACCATCCACCAGGTGATCGCCCGGTACTGGGCGCCGGTGTCCAGATAGCTCAGCCCGAGCTGCGCGGCCACGGCCTTCGACGTGCTCGACTTGCCCGTGCCGGAGGGGCCGTCGATGGCGACAATCACTGCCGGGGCGGTCCGGGCGGCGCCGTTTTCCACGGGAGGACACCTTCCTGGTGCGGGGTGGTGAGCGGGGTGGGGGTGCGAGTGCGCCCCGGACAAGGTTACTGGGTGCGCGTCACTCGTCCGGCCGCCCCTTGTCGACACCGGTCCAGCAAGATCAGCCCGTCCGGTTACTGCTTGACGAGGGCCGACACAATCCAGCCCGTCCGGCACTTGCTGACGCAGGCCGGCTACATCCAGCCCATCCGGCACGCGCTGATGCAGGCCGGCCATATCCAGCCCGCCGGCCTTCCCAGCACAGGCCCGCAAAATCCAGCCCGTCCGGCGTTTGAGGACGAGGCCCCTTCAGGGCCGACGGGGGTCTGGGGGCGGAGCCCCCGGTAACGCCCACACAAACGCCGACGCCCACACCAACGCCGGGCAACCTCGCTACTGCCGGACAGCCCACCCTCGCTCCCGCAACGCCGCACTCAACACAGGCACAGACTTCGGCTCCACCATCAACTGCACAAGCCCCGCCTGCTGCCCGGTCGCGTGCTCGATCCGCACGTCCTCGATATTGACCCCCGCCATCCCCGCATCCGCGAAGATCCGGGCCAACTGACCGGGCTGGTCGTCGATCAGCACAGCCACGACCTCGTAGACCCGCGGAGCGGACCCGTGCTTGCCGGGCACCCGGACCTGCCCCGCGTTCCCCCGCCGCAGCACGTCCTCGATCCCGCCCGCACCCTCGCGCCGCTTGCCGTCGTCGGCGGACTGCAGCGCGCGCAACGCACGCACCGTCTCCTCCAGGTCCCCGGCGACATCGGTGAGCAGATCGGCGACGGGCCCCGGGTTCGCGGACAGGATGTCGATCCACATCCGGGGATCGGACGCGGCGATCCGCGTCACATCCCGGATCCCCTGCCCGCACAGCCGTACGGCTGCTTCCTCGGCGTTCTCCAGCCGCGCGGCGACCATGCTGGACACCAGATGAGGCATGTGGGACACGAGGGCGACCGCACGGTCATGGGCGTCGGCATCCATGACGACCGGCACGGCACGGCAGTGCGAGACCAGCTCCAGGGCGAGGTTCAGCACCTCGGTGTCGGTGTCACGCGTGGGCGTCAGCACCCAGGGGCGGCCCTCGAAGAGGTCACCGGTCGCGGCCAGCGGACCCGACTTCTCGCGCCCGGACATGGGGTGCGAGCCGATGTACCTGGACATCACCGACGGGTCGAGGTCCAGCGCCTCCAACTCCCGCCGCGGACCGCCCTTGACGCTGGCCACGTCGAGGTAACCGCGGGCCACACCCCGCCGCATCGCGTCGGCCAGCACCCCGGCCACCAGCGCGGGCGGAGCGGCGACGATCGCGAGGTCGACGGGCCCGTCCGGCGCCTCGTCGGTACCGGCGCCGAGCGCGGCGGCCGTACGGGCCTGCTCGGGGTCGTGGTCGGTGAGGTGCACGACGACACCGCGCGAGGCGAGGGCGAGCGCGGCGGACGTACCGATGAGCCCGGTGCCGATGACGAGCGCGGTCCTCACTGCGCGATGTCCTTGCGCAGGGCCGCCGCGGCACCGAGGTACACGTGCGCGATGTCGGCGCGGGACCGGTCGGACTCGATGTGCGCCAGGACGCGGACCACGCGGGGCATCGCGCCCTCGATGTCGAGTTCCTGCGCGCAGATCAGCGGTACGTCGGCGAAGCCGCTGCCGAGCTTGCGGGCGGCGGCCGCCGGGAAGTCGCTGTGCAGGTCGGGCGTGGCCGTGAACCAGACACTGATCAGATCGTCGGCGGTGAGGCCGTTCCGCTCCAGGACGGCGGTGAGCAGCGCTCCGACCTGCTCGTCCATGTGGCCGGCCTCGTCCCTGTCCAGCTGGACGGCGCCCCGGACCGCTCGTACCGCCACGGCTCTGCTCCTCGCTGATGTACGGCTCTTGGTACATCCAGCCTAGTCAGCCCGTCCGGTACGAGTTCGCGGCGCCCGCCCATCGAGACGGTCACAGGGACTGTTGCCGGACCAGTTCCTCCAGCGAGGCGGCCTGGGGCACCTGGCCTTCCGGGGTGAGCTTGTCGACGGCCTGGGGCAGCGTCTGCGCGAGGTCGCTGGCGGCCTGCTCCGGGGTGACGCCGGCCTGCTGGGCGACCTTCCGCAACGTCTCGTCGGGCAGCGCCTGCTGGATCTGGGCGCTGGTGACGGACTGGTTCTGCCCGGTACCGACCCAGGAGTCCTTCTGCTCGGCCAGCCCGGACTTGGTGAGCATCTCCAGGAGCCCGCCCAGCGGATTGCTTCCGTTGCCGCTGCTGCCGTTGCCGCCGCTGCCCTGACTGCCGCCGAGGGCCGAGAGCAGCGCGCCCAGGATGTTGCCGCTGGAGCCACCCCGGCCCTCTCCGCCCGCTCCACCCAGAAGACCGCCGAGAAGGCTGCCGAGATCGTTGCCCGCCATGGCTCGCACCTTTCGAGAGCGGCCGGCCGCTGGTCGGGGCCCGGCCTCGAACCCTGCCAATGTCACCCGAATCGCCCCGTTCCGCTACTTGGGGTGAGATCATCCCGGTATGCCTCTTTACCCACGGCCCCGAGTCCGCTCTCATAGGCGGGTAGCCCGCCTCGGGGGAGGCCCACTTTGAAGCGTCCTGGACCACTGCTCACTCTTCTGGCGGGCCTGGTGTTGGGCCTGTTCATGCTGACGCTCAACGCGACGTCGGGGACGAAGACCGCGTCGTCGTCGTACCGGGAGGAATCACCCTCCGCGTCACCGAAGACACCGGCGAAGACGTCACCGACACCGACGCCGTCCGTCACGCCCAGCCCGACACCGTCGAAGCCGCCCGTCGCGAACGCCAACTACGCCGGCCGCACCGACGACGACGCCGCCTCGGTCGCCGTGTCCGTCCGTGACGGCAAGGCGGTCGCGTACTTCTGCGACGGCCGCTACAAGGAGGCCTGGCTCAGAGGCCGCGTCAACAACAACGGCAGCATGAAACTCACCGCCCCGAACGGCGCCGTACTGGACGGCAGGATCGAGCAGGGCAAGAAGATCCGCGGCACCGTCAAGGACGAGGGCCGGCCGTACGCGTTCACCGCCGGCAAGGCGGTCAAGCCGTCCGGGCTGTGGCGCGCGACCGCCAAGGTGCGCGGCGCCAAGATCGACGGCGGCTGGATCGTGCTGCCGAACGGCCGCCAGACCGGCATCGTCACCCGCGACGGCAAGGCCGCCTCCGCGCCCCGCATCGACCCGGAGACCGGCGCGGTCACGGTCGACGGACAGCAGCTCACCGCACAACCCGTCACCCCCTGACCCACCATCCGCCTCAGGGAGCCGATCATGACCGCCGACCCGAACGCCGCCACCCAGGCCTACCCGCCCCGACCGCCCGCCCGCCACCGCGACAGCCCCGCCCGCTACCTGGTCCCGGCCCTCGTGGCCGCGGCCGTGGCCGTCGGACTCGGCGTCTACGGCAAGGTCCACGACCCGGCGGGCACCGCCTTCAACCTCGCCGGCTTCAGCAGCACGGGCGCGGTGAAGTCCTGGCTCGCGACGACCGCGTTCTTCTTCGCCCTCGTCCAGGTCGTCTCGGCCTTCATGGTCTACGGCAGGCTGCCCGGCCCGAGTTGGTCGGCGACGCTGCACCGCTGGTCGGGGCGGATCGCGTTCCTGGTGGCGGTCCCGGTCGGGGTGCACTGCCTCTACGCGTTCGGCTATCAGACGTACTCGACACGCGTGATGTGGCATTCCGTCCTGGGGTGCGCGTTCTTCGGCGCCTTCAGTGCCAAGATGCTGCTGCTCCGCTCGGAGCGCCTGCCCGGCTGGCTGCTGCCGGTCGTCGGCGGACTGGTCTTCACCGCCCTCACGCTGATCTGGCTGACATCCGCCCTCTGGTTCTTCCGCACCGTCGGAGTGACGACATGACCACCGTCGCAGTGACCACATGATGACCACCTTCGGAGTGACTACATGACCGACAGTTCGACGCGCCGCACGGTCCTCGCGACGGGGGCGGCCGCCGCGCTCGCCGCGGGATGCAGCAAGTACGGCGACAGCAACAACTCCTCGGGCTCATCGTCCGTGAAGGCCACCGGCGGCCAGGAACTGGCGAAGACCTCGGAGATCCCGGTCGGCGGCGGCAAGATCTTCAAGGACCAGAAGATCGTGGTGACCCAGCCGAAGAAGGACGAGTTCAAGGCCTTCTCGGCGATCTGCACCCACCAGGGCTGCACGGTGGGCACCGTCGCGAACGGCACCATCGACTGCCCGTGCCACGGCAGCAAGTACCGCATCGCGGACGGTTCCGTGGAGGCCGGCCCGGCGCCGAAGCCGCTGCCCGCGGAGCACATCAAGGTGGAGGGAAATTCGATCCGCCTGGCGTGAGGTGCCGCGTACGCTCCGGGCATGCCGTTCGAGAGCCTGGTCCGCGACCACACGATCTACGCCTGTGTGATGGGTTCGCGCGCCTTCGGCCTGGCGACGGACACGAGCGACACGGACCGCCGGGGCGTGTTCCTCGCCCCCACTCCCCTCTTCTGGCGCTTCGACAAGCCGCCGACGCACATCGAGGGCCCGGCGGAGGAGCAGTTCAGCTGGGAGCTGGAGCGCTTCTGCGAACTGGCCCTGCGCGCGAACCCCAACATCCTGGAGTGCCTCCACTCCCCTCTCGTCGAGCACATCGACTTCACCGGCCGCGAACTCCTCGCCTTGCGCGGGGCGTTCCTCTCCCGCCGGGTCCACGAGACGTTCACGCGCTACGCGTTGGGCCAGCGCAAGAAGCTGGAGGCCGACATCCGCCTCCACGGAGCGCCCCGCTGGAAGCACGCGATGCATCTGCTCCGCCTCCTGACGAGCGCCCGCGACCTGCTCCGCACGGGCACCCTGACGATCGACGTCGGGGACCAACGCGACCCGCTCCTCGCGGTGAAACGCGGCGAAGTCCCCTGGCCCGAGGTCGAGTCCTGGATGACCCGCCTGGCAA
The DNA here is from genome assembly GCF_042721125.1 of Streptomyces sp. NPDC058469. Classification (NCBI taxonomy): domain Bacteria; kingdom Bacillati; phylum Actinomycetota; class Actinomycetes; order Kitasatosporales; family Streptomycetaceae; genus Streptomyces; species Streptomyces sp. NPDC058469. The sequence continues at coordinate 32,678 of NZ_JBHXME010000006.1, read as the reverse complement.
CGGAAACGGACGAGGCGGCCACCCGCACCCCCCTCCCGACGGAACCGGACCGAGCCCGCGTGGAGGACTTCCTGATCCGGGTCCGCCGAGCGTCCACCGACGCCCTAGCGGGGTGACGCCACCAGCAGCCCCGCGTCGGCGGCGGTCTCGCCCTGGCGCTTGTCGTACGTCACGAACCAGCTGACCCCGCGACCGAGCTTGAGGGCCGCCACGGTGTGGATCGCGTCGAGGCTGCGCAGCGAGGTGTTCGGCGCCAAATCCCCCGCCTCCTGCATCAGTTCAGGCGTGAGACGAACACGCGCGACGGCGTTCAGCAGCGCGTCCGCAGCCGATCGCTCGACCTCGTCCGCGCCCAGGCGGTGCAGCAGCCGCCGCACCTCGGTCTGCGCCAGGTCGCAGGTGACGACACGACGCATTCCGCCGTGCTGTCCGATCCACTGCTCCAGCGCCGCCGTCTCCGCCTCGGCCCGCAGCAGCTTGGCGATCGCCGACGCGTCGAGGTAGAGCAGCGTCACCGCGTCTCCTCCTCGCGCTGAGCGAGCAGCTCCGCTGTGGGGCCGCGTCCCTCCGCGTCCCGTCTGACCGCGCGCAGCCGCTCCAGCGCGTCCGCGGCCTCGACGCCGTGGCCCTCGTCCATGACCGAGGCGTCGAGCAGGCCGATGGCGATCGCGGCACGGATGTCCCGCTCGGCCGGCTCCAGCGGAGACAGTATGGCGACCGGCACACCGTCCCGAGTGACCTCGATCGACTCACCCGCCGCCACGGCGTCCAACAGAGCCGCGGTGTGCCGGGACAGCTCCCGGACCGGCACGCGCCTGCGCTTCGTCTTACCCATGTCTGCCACGATACGCCCACCGTCTGACACCGTCCATCGATGTCAGACACCACCACGATGCGTCAGGCATCCCAGAGCGCCCCCAGCCCCAACAGCTCCCCCCGATACTCGATCCGCCCCGCCCACTCCTCAGGCCACGCATCCACCCCGAGATGCGCCCCCGCGAACGCCCCCGTGAGACAAGCGATCGAGTCCGAGTCACCGGACGTACAGGCCGCACGCCGCAACGCGGTCACCGGCTCCTCCACGAAAAGGAGGAAGCACAACAGCCCGGTCGCCAGGGCCTCTTCGGCGATCCAGCCCGCGCCGGTGGCGAGGCACGGGTCGGTCTCCGGGGAGACGGTCCGTACGGCGTCCTCAAGCCGCCCGAGCACCTCCAGGCACTCGTCCCAGCCCCGCGCGATGAAGTGCTCGGGTGAGGGGTCCTGGCTCCGCGTCCACAGATCGCCCAGCCAACGGTGGTCGTAGCGGGTGCGGTTCTCGACGGCGTACGACCGCAGCAGCCCGACCAGTCCGGTCGGTTCGGCGCCCTGCGCGAGCAGCCGTACGGCGTGCGCGGTGAGGTCGGACGCGGCGAGGGCGGTCGGGTGACCGTGGGTCAGCGCGGACTGCAACTGAGCCGCACCGGACCGCTGTTCGTCGTTCAGACCGGGGATGAGCCCGATCGGCGCCACGCGCATGTTGGCGCCGCAGCCCTTCGAACCGATCTGGCTGGCGTCCTGCCAGAGCCGGTCCTCCGCCTTCAGCAGGTTGCAGGCGACGAGGCAAGTCCGGCCGGGGGCACGGTTGTTGTCCGGCGACTGGTACCAGTCCACGAACTCCTCGCGCACCGGCCGCTCCATCCGCTTGGGACCAAGCAGCCCCCGTTCCATGGCAGTTCGCAGCCCGCGCCCCAACGCGAGCGTCATCTGCGTGTCGTCACTGACGATCGCGGGCTTCGTCAGCTTCATCTCCCGCCAAGGACCGCTTTTGGCAAGGATGCCGGGCACGTCGTTGAACTCGGTCGGGAAGCCGAGCGCGTCCCCGAGGGCGAGGCCGATCAACGCTCCGGTGGCGGCGTGCTTGCGACCAGTGGTCGAGGTCGTGGTCATGCGGGGCGTCCTTCCCGGGTCGGCCGGAGCAGCGGCGGGTACAGGGCGGTGGCGGTCCCGGCGCGGTACAGCGCGGCCGGTTTGCCGCGACCGCCGGTCAACTTGGCGCCGCCCAGCACCGGTTCGACGAAACCCGGCGTCGCGAGCACCTTGCGGCGGAAGTTGGGGCGGTCCAACGCGGTGCCCCACACGGTCTCGTAGACCTGTTGCAGCTCCCCGAGCGTGAACTCGGGCGGACAGAAGGCGGTGGCGAGCCGGCTGTACTCCAGCTTGGCGCCCACCCGTTCGTGCGCGTCGGCCAGAATCCGCTCGTGGTCGAAGGCGAGCGGCCCGAGCGAGTCGTACGGCAGCCAGCGGACCTGCGCCGCGTCGCTGCCCGCACGCGGCTCGGGCGGGTTGGGCAGCAGCGCGGCGAAGGCGACGGTGACGACCCGCATCCGGGGGTCACGGTCGGGCTCGCTGTAGGTGCGCAGTTGCTCCAGGTGCAGCCCGGAGACGTCCGACAGGCCGGTCTCCTCGGCGAGTTCACGCCGGGCGGCCGTCTCCGCGGACTCGTCGGGCTGCACGAAGCCACCGGGCAGCGCCCAGTGCCCGGCGTACGGCTCCTGGCCGCGCTCGACGAGCAGCACGTGCAGGGCGCCCGCGCGGATCGTGAGGACGGCGAGGTCGGCGGTGACGGCGAAAGGTTCGAAGGCGTACTTGTCGTAGCCCGGTGATGTGGTCACGTGTACTCACCCTCTTAATAGTCAGTTCGACCATAAAGAGTGACCGCGGTCCGGCACAACCCCTCGCACCCGACGAAAACGAAGCGGCCGGCCCCGGAGAAATCCGGAACCGGCCGCCACAAGCAGGCAGGACCTAGAGATCGACTTCCTGCATCAGCATGCCGACCTCGGTGTTGGACAGCCGCCGCAGCCAGCCCGACTTCTGGTCGCCCAGGGTGATCGGGCCGAAGGAGACACGCACCAGCTTGTCGACCGGGAACCCGGCCTCCGCGAGCATGCGCCGCACGATGTGCTTGCGGCCCTCGTGGAGGGTCACCTCGACCAGATAGTTCTTGCCGGTCTGCTCGACGACGCGGAAGTGGTCCGCACGCGCGTACCCGTCCTCCAGCTGGATGCCGTCCTTGAGCTGCTTGCCCAGATCGCGCGGGATCGGGCCCACGATGTGCGCGAGGTAGGTCTTCTTCACGCCGTACTTGGGGTGGGTCAGCCGGTGCGCCAGCTCGCCGTGATTGGTGAGCAGGATCACACCCTCGGTCTCGGTGTCGAGCCGCCCGACGTGGAAAAGGCGCGTCTCCCGGTTGGTGACGTAGTCGCCGAGGCACTGGCGGCCCTCGGGGTCCTCCATCGTGGCGACGACACCGGCGGGCTTGTTCAGCGAGAAGAACTGGTACGACTGCGTCGCGACCGTCAGCCCGTCGACCTTGATCTCGTCGTGCTCGGGATCGACCCGCAGCCCCTGCTCGACCACGATCTCGCCGTTGACCTCGACCCGGGACTGCTCGATCAGCTCCTCGCAGGAACGCCGGGAGCCGTAGCCCGCGCGCGCGAGGACCTTCTGCAGCCGCTCGCCCTCCTGCTCGGCGCCCGGGAAGGTCTTGGGCGGCTTGATGTCCTTCTTGCCCGCGTACCGCTCCCGGTTGCGCTCCTCGGCCCGCGCGTCGTACTCACGCGAGGTCGCCGGCGCCCAGCGCCCGCGTCCGGTGCTCTGGCCCTGCTTGGGGCCGCCCTTGGCACCACCGCGCGCGGCGGCACCGCGCCCTGACTTGGGGCCTTCGTGGGATCCCGTGGGGCCTACGTCGTAGCGGCGCTCCTCGGGACGGGGCTTGCCGGCACGCTTCGGCTTGTCGTCGCGCCCTCCCGCGCCCTTCGGCTGGGAGCCGCCCCCACCGGTTCCCCGGGAGTTGCCGCCCGCGCCGGAACCACGGGGGTTGCCGCCTCCGCCGGCCCCGCGAGGACCGCCGCCCCCGCCGGAACCGCGGGGGTTGCCGCGCCCGCCGTTCCTACCGCTGCCACCACTGCTGCCACTGCCACTGCTTCGCATCAAAGTTCCGTCGTCGTCGTTTCGTCTGCATCTGCATCCGGTGCATCCGGATCGAACGACGGGACCCCTTCCAGCGTCTCCGCCTCGATCGCCTCAGCCTCAGGGAGGAAGGGCGCGAGCTCCGGGAGCTCGTCCAGGCCGCGCAGGCCCATCCGCTCCAGAAAGTAGTTCGTCGTCGTGTACAGGATCGCACCTGTTTCGGGTTCCGTGCCCGCCTCCTCGACCAGACCCCGCTGCAACAGGGTGCGCATCACCCCGTCGCAGTTGACTCCGCGCACCATCGAGACCCTGCTACGGCTCACCGGCTGGCGGTACGCGACGACCGCCAGGGTCTCCAGCGCCGCCTGGGTGAGCCGGGCCTGCTGCCCGTCCAGGACGAAGCCCTCGACGGCCGGCGCGTACTCCGGCCGGGAGTAGAAACGCCATCCGCCCGCGATCAGCCGCAGCTCGAAACCGCGCCCCTGGACGGTGTACTCGTCGGCCAGCTCGCGCAACGCGTCCGCGATCCGCCGCTTGGGCCGCTGGAGTATTTTCGCGAGGTGTTCCACGGTCGCGGGCTCGTCCACGACCATGAGGACGGCCTCCAGGGCGGGCTTGAGGTCGAGATCCGCGACGCCAGGCGTTCCTGCGGCCACCCCAGTGATCTCCTCGCTCACGCCTTCTCCTCCTTGGCGGGCTCGTCCTTGGGCGGCTCGGGCGGCCGGTCGAACTCGTCCGTGACCACGGGCTCGGCCTCCCCCTCCCCACCGGTCCAGCGCACGATCAGATCCCCGAGCGCGATCTCCTGGTCCAGAGCGACGGCCTTCTCCCGGTACAGCTCCAGAAGGGCCAGGAACCGCGCTACGACGGTCAGGGTGTCGTCGGTGTCCTCCACGAGCACGCTGAAGCTGGCCTCGCCGAGTTCCCGCAGCCGCGCGACCACGATCCCGGCCTGCTCCTGCACGCTGACGAGCGGCGCGTGGATGTGATCGATGTACACCTGCGGCTTGGGCTTCGGCTGCATCGCCTTCACGGCGAGCTTGGCGAAGCCCTCCGGGCCGATCCGGATGACGACCTCGGGCAACAGCTCGGCGTGGTGCGGTTCGAGCCCGACGGTCCGGGGGTAGCGCCGGGCCTCCTCGTCGAGGCGGCGGTTGAAGATCTCGGCGATCTGCTTGTACGCCCGGTACTGCAACAACCGCGCGAACAGCAGGTCCCGGGCCTCCAGCAGCGCGAGATCCGCCTCGTCCTCGACCTCGGCGGCGGGCAGCAGCCGGGCCGCCTTCAGATCCAGCAGGGTCGCCGCGACGACGAGGAACTCGGTCGTCTGGTCCAGGTCCCAGTCGGGGCCCATCGCCCTGATGTACACCATGAACTCGTCGGTGACCTTGGACAGCGCCACCTCGGTGACATCGAGCTTGTGCTTCGAGATCAGCTGGAGGAGAAGGTCGAAGGGCCCCTCGAAGTTGGCGAGCCGGACCTTGAAAACCCCGTCATCGGCCTCTTCAGGCTGTTCAGCGGCCGCCTCGGTCACGTCGGGCCCGGGTGCGACGACCTCAGTCTCCGGCTCCGCCAGGGCGGTCTCCGGCACCGGCTCCGCTACGACGATCTCGGCCTCGGCCGCCGGAGCCGTACCCGGCCCCTTCCCGAGCGCACGCCGACGGCCGGCAGGTGCGCCGGAAGCGGGAGCGTCGTTCGAGGTCATGGCCCTCGCAGGCTACCGCTACCGCCCGCGAAGCCGGCGGACGAGAATGCTCGCGTCCCCGCGTGATTCCAGATCGGCGAGGACGACGGCGACCGCCTCGCGCACGATGCGCCCGCGGTCGACCGCGAGGCCGTGCTCGCCCCGGAGCATGAGACGCGCGTGCTCCAGGTCGATGAGTTCCTCGGCGGAGACGTACACGGTGATCTTCTCGTCGTGCCGCTCCCGCCCGGTGGGCCGGCGCTGGGCCTGCGCCCGCTGACGCTGCTTTCGCGGCTGGGCAGAACCTTCCTGCGCGTCCTGACGTCGTCCTGAGCCGTCCGCGGACCGGCTGCGGGACTCGCCGCCGTCCGCGTCCGCCGCGACGTGCTCAGCACCCTCTCCGTCACCGCCCTGGGCGGGTACGGACTGCGGGGCGTCCTCCCCGGCGGCGGCGCCGTCGCTCTCCCCCGCCGGAGCCGGCACCCGGGCCTCGCCGTTGGCCCGGCTCCTGGGGGTGGACGACTGGAGCGCCATCCCCCCTGTCGTACGGAACAGTTCGTCGGCCCCCGGCAGACTCACTCGGCGTGACACCGGGCGAGCACCTCCCTGGCGAGCTGGCGATAGGCGGCGGCACCGACGGAGTTGGAGGCGTACGTGGTGATCGGCTCGCCGGCGACCGTGGTCTCCGGGAAGCGCACCGTGCGCCCGATGACCGTGTGGTAGACGTGCTCGTCGAACGCCTCCACCACACGCGCGAGCACCTCACGGCTGTGCACCGTGCGGGAGTCGTACATCGTGGCGAGGATGCCGTCGAGTTCCAACTCCGGGTTGAGCCGCTCCTGGACCTTCTCGATGGTCTCCGTCAGCAGCGCGACTCCACGCAGCGCGAAGAACTCGCACTCCAGCGGCACGATCACCTTGTGAGCCGCCGTCAGGGCGTTCACGGTGAGCAGGCCGAGGGAGGGCTGACAGTCGATCACGATGTAGTCGTAGTCGGCCATCAGCGGCTTCAACGCCCGCTGCAGGGTGGACTCGCGCGCGACCTCGCTCACCAACTGCACTTCGGCGGCCGACAAGTCGATGTTGCTGGGCAGCAAGTCCATGTTCGGAACTGCTGTCTTGAGGAGTACCTCGTCGGCCGACATGCCCCGCTCCATGAGCAGGTTGTAGACGGTGAGGTCCAACTCCATGGGATTGACGCCCAGTCCGACCGACAGCGCGCCCTGCGGGTCGAAGTCGACGAGCAGTACACGGCGGCCGTACTCCGCGAGCGCGGCACCCAGGTTGATGGTCGACGTCGTCTTGCCGACGCCGCCCTTCTGGTTGCACATCGCGACGATCGTCGCGGGGCCGTGACTGGTCAGCGGGCCCGGAATCGGGAAGTACGGCAGCGGGCGTCCGGTCGGGCCCACGCGCTCACGGCGCTGGCGGGCCGCGTCGGGCGCGAGTGTGGCCGCGTACTCGGGATCGGGCTCGTATTCGGCGTCGGGGTCGTAGAAGTGCCCGTCGGGCAGTTCGTCGTAGTCGGCGAACTGGTTGCGGGGCGCGCCCCTTCCGTCGCCGGCCATGGCGTTCACGTGATGGCCATCCATGCTCTGGTGTGCTGGCTGAGTCACCCCTGGCTTGTGGTGACCCTGGTGGGCTGCGAAGGTTCGCACCGCAACGGAGCCGACAGCCTCGAACCCCGCGGGCTCCTGGCCCCTTGCAGGCATTCCTGGTTGACCACCCCCGGGAGAAAATGTCGACTCATTCACAAGTCGTCTTACCTCCTTGGTGACCAGGGAACTTCTCGATAGGTCAGCGTGGCACCATGCCGACGGTTGGCGACTCTATGGCGTGTCGGGTGTTCGCAGCAACACAATCCGCCGGACCCGGCCCGATGTGTCGGCAATGAAACATCCCTCTGTCAAGGGCGTACGGCAGTCGCACGGCAGGTTTCACCGGTGCACGAATCGGTTCAAGGGTTACGTTCGGCGCGAGTTGACCGAGTGCCGCAAAGTGACCATACACACACTTCCGGCCGGACCTGTCGAGCAAGGTCCGGCCGGGTGTGCGGTGTTGACGACCTGTGTTGACGTATCGCCTTTTACTGAACGGTGACTTAGTCGACAGAGTCAGCCGAGCAGCGATTCCAGCTCGACGTGCTCCAGTCCGTGCGCCTCGGCGACCTCGCGGTAAATCACCTTGCCGTCATGGGTGTTGAGACCCTTGGCGAGAGCAGGATCACGTCGCAGCGCGTCGGCCCAGCCGCGGTTCGCGAGTTCCACGATGTACGGAAGCGTGGCGTTGGTGAGCGCGTAGGTCGACGTGTTCGGCACCGCGCCGGGCATGTTGGCGACGCAGTAGAAGACCGAGCTGTGGACCGGGAAGGTCGGCTCGGCGTGGGTGGTCGGGCGGGAGTCCTCGAAGCAGCCGCCCTGGTCGATCGCGATGTCGACAAGAACACTTCCGGGCTTCATGCGCGACACGAGTTCGTTGGTGACCAACTTCGGCGCCTTCGCGCCCGGGATGAGCACCGCACCGATGACGAGGTCGGCGTCCAGGACGGCCTTCTCCAGCTCGAAGGCGTTGGACATGATCGCCCGGACCTTGGTGCCGAAGACCTTGTCGGCCTCACGGAGCTTGTTGATGTCGCGGTCGAGCAGCGTGACGTGGAAGCCCATGCCGACGGCGATCTGCGTGGCGTTCCAGCCGGAGACACCGCCGCCGATGACGACGGCCCGCGCGGGCTGGGTGCCGGGGACACCGCCGGGGAGCACACCGCGGCCGCCGACCGAGCGCATCAGGTGGTAGGCGCCGACCTGCGGGGCCAGCCGGCCCGCGACCTCGGACATCGGGGCGAGCAGCGGCAGGGCGCGGCCGGGCAGCTCGACTGTCTCGTAGGCGATCGCCGTGGTGCCGGACTCGACGAGCGCGTCGGTGCACTCCTTGGAGGCGGCGAGGTGCAGGTACGTGAAGAGCGTCTGGTCCTTGCGGAGGCGGTGGTACTCCTCGGCGATGGGTTCCTTGACCTTGAGCAGCAGGTCGGTGGTGGCCCAGACCTCGTCGGCGGTGGCCAGGATCCGCGCACCGGCCGAGACGTACTCGTCGTCCGTGATCGAGGAGCCGGCGCCGGCGTTCTGCTCGATGAAGACCTGGTGGCCGTGGCGCACCAGCTCGTGCACGCCGGCGGGGGTGATGGCCACCCGGAACTCGTTGTTCTTGACCTCGCGGGGGATGCCGACCTTCACGTCGATCACGGTCCTTGGCTCAGAGGGTGTAGGGCAATACATCTCATACCCGGACATGCGTGAGCGCACCGGGAGACCGCAGGAGAAGGTGCGGCAGAGCCAGTCTAATGAAGGTGTTCTCCGTGTCTAGCCTTTCAATGCATCAATCTTCTGCGGATGTACTACGGATTTCGCAGGCGTTAGCGTCTTGTTCCAGGGGTTCGGAGGTGGATTCCAGGGATTCGGGGGCGGAATCGCCCTCCTGGAGCTCCTCGCCCAGCATCCGCTCGGCCGTCCCGCGGTGCAGCGCGGCGGACGCCGGGTCGCCGAGCCGGTCGAGGGTGTCGGCCAGCCGCAGCTGCAACGCCGCCTGCAGCCGTACGTCCTCCGCGCGGCGCGCCCACTCGACGGCCTCGTGGCAGGTGAGCAGCGACTCCTCGGGGCGGCCCGCGTACTCCTGGACGCGTGCCAGCTCGCTCAACGCCCGTGCCTGGGCGGGCACATCACCGTTCTTGCGGTGCCCGGCGACGGCCGCCCGCCAGTTCCTGAGCGCCTCGCCGTAGCGGCCCGCATACGTGTGCGCGGCGCCGATCCGGCCGTAGAGCCGGGCGGCGTCCACGCGCTCGTCCCGGGCCTGCCGCTGGGCCAGCGCGCGGCCGAACCAGTCGGCGGCCCGGTCGTGGTCCCCGAGCTCCTGGTGCGCGCCGCCTACGGATTCCATCGCGCGGCCGGTCGCATACGGGTCATTCGCCTCGCGTCCGGCGTCCAGCGCGGCCCGGTAGCGGGCCAGTGCCTCGGTCGTCCGGCCGGTCTGCGCGTCCAGATCGGCGAGGTTCAGCAGCGCGGCGGCCTTCTCGCGGGGCAGCTCGCGCCGCTCGGCCACGTCGAGGACGAGGCGGTGGATGCCGTAGAGCTCGGGGGCGGCGGCCTGGGTGCCGAAGTGGGCGACCATCGCCCGCACCAGTTGGGACATCAACCGTCGGGCGAGCGTGTCGAGTTCGCCGTCGGCGACCGCGAGGCGGGCGGAGGCCAGCAGGGCGGGCTGGCGGACGCGGAGCCAGTCGGCGGCGGCCCGGGGGTTCGGGAAGCGCAGCGCGTTGGGCATGCCGAGGAGTTTTTCGCGGGCCTGGGGGCTGTCGGTCTCGGTGATGGCACGGCAGGACTGGAGCAGCCGTACGGTGCGCTCCAGCATGCGGGCGCGGGCCAGTTGGAGCTCGGCCGGGCGGTCCCGGGTCTCGGCGAGGGCGCGCAGGAGGGGCTGGAGGCAGCCGGGGACCTCGTACTGCGGCAGCGGGGAGTCCAGGGCCCGCAGCAGGCCGGCGGTGACGAAGTCGTCCAGGGCGGCGCGGGCGCCGTTGACGGAGCAGCCGGCGAGCGCGGAGGCGGTCTGCGGGTCGACCAGGCCGGCCGGGGCGAGGGAGAGCAGTCGCAGCATCCGGGCGGCGGGGCTGGGCAGCGAGCCGTAGACGAGCCGGAAGACGCGGCTCAGGGGCGTGCCCTCGTCGCTCTCGGCGTGCAGGTGCTTGGCGAGGTCGGCGACGGCGGCCTGCGGCCGGGCGGCGAGCCAGCCGCCGGCCAGGGTCAGCGCGGCGGGCTGGGTCCGGCACACCTCGACCAGGCCCTCGGCGGCGAGCGGGTCGACGGTGACGCGGACCGCGCCGGTGTAGCGGGTGAGCAGTTCCAGCGCGGCCTTGGTGTCGAGGCCGCCCAGGGTGCAGGGGCGGACGTCGGCGATGCCGGTGAGCGGGCCGCCGGAGACGGCGACGACCAGGCAGTCCGGGGAGTCCGGCAGCAGCGCGTCGACCTGCTCGGCGTCGGCCGCGTCGTCGAGCAGGAGCAGTGCCCGCCGGTCGGTGAGGGCCGCGCGCAGGATGTCCGAGAGGTCGTCCTCGGAGGCGCCGGCCGGAGTCGGCAGCTCCAGGGCGGTGAGGAGTTCGCGGGCGGTGCGCTCGGTGGGGACGGGGGTGCCGTCGGGCTCGCTCAGCCGCGCGCGGAACACACCGGCGTCGTAACGGTCAGCGACCTGTCGGACGAGTTCCTCGGCGAGGGCGCTGCGGCCCGAGCCGGGCTTGCCCGCGATCAGGAGGACGCGTGCGCGGGGGGCCTTGCGGCCGGCGATGGTGTCCAGGCCCGCGCGCTCGATGTCGGCCCGGAGCTCCTTCAACTCTCTTGCGCGGCCCAGGAATTGGCCCTCGGGAGAAGTGTCCTCGGACAGCCTCACGCCCCCGGTGTCCACCGCCTGATCCGTCACGGGCCACACTCCCGTCCCACTGCACGCGCATAGCCCGCCGGGACTCCGGATCGGGTGATTCCAGAGCCTAGTTCACGCTCTGCGACGAACCGTGCGGAGCGCGGCGGACGCGTCCCCCGATCGGATCAGCAGATCGTCACACCAGAAGACGCCGAAAGACGCGACAAGGATGAGGCGTGGGTTCAGGACTCGAAGGGACGCGCGGGCCACGGCGCCTCGGCGGGGCGCAGCGCGTCGAGGCCGTCGCCGTGCCGGGCGGCGACCAGCGAGAGGACGCCGACGGCGAGGCAGTTGTTGTGCAGCTCGCCGGCGAGGACCCCGCGGACCAGGTCGTCGAGGGGCACACGCGCGTGCTCCATGTCGGCCTCCTCGTCCTCGACCTCGAAGCGCTGTCCGTCGGCCTCGGACAGATCGCGGGCGAGGAAGACGCGGACGGCCTCGTCGCAGCCGCCGGGGGTGGTGTAGACGTCGGTCAGCACCCGCCAGTCCTCGGCCTTGACGTGCGCCTCCTCGTACAGCTCGCGCTGGGCGGCGTGCAGCGGGTTCTCGCCGGGGATGTCGAGCAGTCCGGCCGGGATCTCCCACAGCTTCTGCCGCACGGGGTGGCGGTACTGCTTGATGACCAGCACCCGGTCCTCTTCATCGAGGGCGAGGACGGCCACGGAGCCGGGGTGGACCTGGTAGTCGCGGTGCACGACGGCGCCGCCGGGCATGACCACGTCGTCGGTGCGCACGGAGGTCTTGTTGCCCACGAAGGGGGTCACCGTCGCCCGGATCTCCCACTCCTCCGGGGTGTCCTTGATCGTCATGCGCTGTCCCTCCACACGTACACGAAACACGTACCCGAACCACACGTTCACGGACGTCACACGAAAACGGCCGGGGTGCACACCTCTTGAAGGCGCGCACCCCGATCACCGTACAACCCTTGTGCTAGTTGCCCGTCTTGCGTGCCACAGCCGCCTTGACCAGGCCCGCGAAGAGCGGGTGCGGCCGGGTCGGGCGGGAGCGCAGCTCGGGGTGGGCCTGGGTCGCGACGAGGTAGGGATGCGCCTCGCGCGGGTACTCCACGTACTCCACGAGCTTGCCGTCCGGGGACGTGCCGGAGAACTGGAGACCGGTCTTCTTCTCCAGTTCGGCGCGGTAGGCGTTGTTCACCTCGTAGCGGTGACGGTGGCGCTCCTCGACGTACTCCTTGCCGTCGTACACCTCGCGCACGATGGAGCCCTCGGCGAGCTTGGCCGGGTACATGCCCAGGCGCATGGTGCCGCCCATGTCGCCCTCGCCGGCGACGATGTCGAGCTGCTCGGCCATGGTGGAGATGACCGGGTGGCCGGTGGCCGGGTCGAACTCGGTGGAGTTGGCGTCCGCGATGCCGGCCAGGTTGCGCGCGGCCTCGATCACGATGCACTGCAGGCCCAGGCAGAGGCCGAGCAGCGGGATCTTGTGCTCGCGGGCGTACTGGATGGCGCCGACCTTGCCGGAGACACCGCGGTCGCCGAAGCCGCCGGGGATGCAGATCGCGTCCACGTCACCGAGCTGCTTGGCGGCGCCGGCCGGGGTCTTGCAGTCGTCCGAGGTGACCCACTTGATCTTCACGCGGGCCTTGTTGGCGAACCCGCCGGCGCGCAGCGCCTCGGTGACCGAGAGGTAGGCGTCGGGCAGGTCGATGTACTTGCCGACCAGCGCGAGGTTGATCTCGTGCAGCGGGTTGTGGACGCGGTCGAGCAGGTCGTCCCAGGTCGTCCAGTCCACATCGCGGAACGGCAGGTCCAGCTTGCGGACGACATAGGCGTCCAGGCCCTCGCTGTGCACGGTCTTGGGGATGTCGTAGATCGAGCGGGCGTCGGGGCAGGCCACCACGGCGGCCTCGTCGACGTCGCACATCAGCGAGATCTTGCGCTTGATCGCGGTCGGCACCTCGCGGTCGGAGCGCAGCACGATGGCATCGGGCTGGATGCCGATGTTGCGCAGGGCCGCGACCGAGTGCTGGGTCGGCTTGGTCTTGAGCTCGCCCGAGGGGCCGATGTACGGCAGGAGGGAGATGTGCACCACGAACACGTTGTCCCGGCCCACCTCGTGGCGGACCTGGCGGACCGTCTCCAGGAAGGGCAGCGACTCGATGTCGCCGACCGTGCCGCCGACCTCGGTGATGACGACGTCGACCTCGTCGGTCGCCATGCGCCGGATGCGGTGCTTGATCTCGTTGGTGATGTGCGGGATGACCTGCACGGTGTCGCCCAGGTACTCGCCGCGCCGCTCCTTGGCGATCACCGTCGAGTAGACCTGGCCCGTGGTGACGTTGGCGCTGCCGTCCAGGTCGCGGTCCAGGAAGCGCTCGTAGTGGCCGATGTCCAGGTCGGTCTCGGCTCCGTCGTTCGTGACGAAGACCTCACCGTGCTGGAAGGGGTTCATCGTGCCGGGGTCGACGTTCAGGTACGGGTCGAGCTTCTGCATCACGACGCGCAGGCCCCGCGCCTTGAGGAGCATGCCGAGGCTGGAGGCGGTGAGGCCCTTGCCGAGTGAGGAGGCGACACCCCCGGTGACGAAGATGTGCTTGGTCGTCGTGGTGCTGCTGTTTCGGTAAGCAGCGGGCGGCATGGCCAAGAGGGGGCTCCCGTGGTCGCGGTCTGGGGTGCGGTGCGGCTGCCCGCCCGGAGAACCCGGGTTTTTCTGGAGGCGCCGTCGCTGCGGTTCGGGGGTTTCTTGCCCACCGGTCCACGGGCTACCAGGGTATCAGCGCCCGGAGGAGATGGCTTCCGGCCACGCTCCGCGCTCACTTCGACACACAGCGGCCCACGTCGACACAGACGCGCCCCGGTTACCTGCTTCTCACCGGGTGCTCACCCGTTCGGCCCAGGTCCGTTGCCGAGAGCGGCACACAGATCATCTACGTGCGTCGTATCCTGCTCGGACACTCGCTGCCGAGCAGGCCCGGAACACGGCACCACCCCCGCCCGTAATACCCGGAACAACGAGAGCTCGTCAGTTCGTTGAGCAACGACCCTCATTTGCTTCATGGCTCAACGACGCACTACAAACGATCCCTTGACCGCACACAGCGACCGCCCCTTTTTTTCCGTGGGGCGACGTGGCCGTTCGACTGGAGTTGCACGTGGCCGGGCGCATCGAAGATTACGCACTCATCGGAGACATGCAGACCGCTGCCCTGGTCTGCCGCGACGGCACGGTGGACTGGCTGTGCCTGCCCCGATTCGACTCCCATGCCATCTTCGCCGGTCTGTTGGGCACCGAGGAACACGGCTTCTGGCGGCTGGGCCCGGCCCACGCCGCCGACGCGCCGCCGCCCACCGCGGTCCGGCGCGGCTACCGCGGCGACTCGCTGATCCTGGAGTCCGAGTGGGACACCCCGCGAGGCACGGTCCGCGTGACCGATTTCATGCCCCCTCGCGACGGCGCCCCCCAGCTGATCCGCATCGTGGAGGGCATCTCCGGCCGCGTCCCGATGCGCTCGGCCCTCCGGATGCGTTTCTCCTACGGCCGGGTCGTCCCCTGGGTGCACAAGCACGAGGGCCGCACGGTCGCCGTCGCGGGCCCCGACTCCGTGTGGTTCGACACATCCGCCGAGACCTACGGCAAGCAGCTCACGACGTACGCCGACTTCACGGTCGCGCCGGGTGACCGCATCGCGTTCACCATCTCGTGGGAGCCCTCGCACAAGCCGCCGCCGCCGCTCCCCGAGCCGGAGCAGTCGCTGGAGGCCACGGAGGACTTCTGGCGTGACTGGGTCGACCAGTGCACGTACCACGGCCCGTACCGCGAGGCGGTGGTCCGGTCCCTGATCACGCTGAAGGCGCTCACCTACGCCCCGACCGGCGGCATCGTCGCCGCGCCCACCACCTCCCTCCCGGAGGAGATCGGCGGCGTCCGCAACTGGGACTACCGCTACACCTGGCTCCGCGACGCGGCCATCACCCTCTCCTCGCTCCTGCGCACCGGCTACCGCGAGGAGGCCCGCGCCTGGCGCGAGTGGCTCCTGCGAGCGGTCGCCGGTGACCCGGAGAACCTGCAGATCATGTACGGCATCGCCGGCGAGCGCGAGCTCGGCGAGGCGGAGCTGGACTGGCTGCCGGGCTACGAGAACTCCGGCCCGGTCCGGGTGGGCAACGGCGCCGCGCACCAGCTCCAGCTGGACGTCTACGGCGAGGTCACCGAGGCCCTGCACCTGGCCCACATGACGGGCCTGGCCCGCAACGACTACGCCTCCCTGCTGCAGCTGAAGCTGATCCGCTACCTGGAGAAGCACTGGGACGAGCCCGACGAGGGCATCTGGGAGGTGCGCGGCCCGCGCCGCCACTTCGTGCACTCGAAGGTGATGGCCTGGGTCGCGGTCGACCGCACGATCAAGCTGATCGAGTCGGGCGACGCGGACGGCCCGCTGGAGAAGTGGCGCGAGCTGCGCGACGACATCCACCGGGACGTGTGCGAGCGCGGCTACGACAAGGAGCGCAACACCTTCACGCAGTCGTACGGCTCGAAGGAGCTGGACGCCTCGCTGCTCCTCATCCCGCAGATGGGCTTCCTGCCCCCGGACGACAAGCGCGTGATCGGCACCATCGAGGCGATCCAGCGCGAGCTGTCCACGCCGGACGGCTTCATCCTGCGCTACCCCACCTCGGGCACGGACGAGGGCGTCGACGGCCTCCCCGGCGACGAGGGCGCGTTCCTCGCCTGCTCGTTCTGGATGGCGGACGACCTCGCGATGATCGGCCGCGTGGACGAGGCCCGCAAGCTCTTCGAGAAGCTCCTGTCGCTCCGCAACGACCTGGGCCTCCTCGCCGAGGAGTGGGACCCGCACCTGCAACGCCAGGTCGGCAACTTCCCGCAGGCCTTCAGCCACGTCCCCCTGATCGACACGGCCCTGAGGCTGACGGCTTCGGGGGCCTACGGCGGCTGACGGCTGACAACGCCCGCGGCGGCCCGGTAACGCCCGTCTGGACCTGCCCCGGGTGGGCGGCGAACAGGTTTGGTGTGCGGGGCCGTCGGAACCGGGTAACGTCTTTGTCATGTTCTTCCAGACGCCGATTTACGAGTGAGAGCGTGATGGGCCCCCGCTGACGTCTCTCGACGTCGCCGCCCGTCCCCCACCGATGAATCCGTAGATCACTTCACATCACTACCGGGAGAACCCGTGACCGTGAGCAAGAACATCAACAACCCCGTGGGCATGGGCGGCGGCAAGCGCAAGAAGCTGTCCCGCGCCGAACGGCAGAACCACGGTCCGCACCGCAACCTCGACCGCCAGGGTGCGGCCGACCAGAAGGCGGAGCTGGTGCGCAAGATGCGCGAGAAGACAGGCGCGGCTGAGAACGCCGAGCAGGCGGGCGACGACACCGCACAGAGCTGACACACCGCCGCCGCAGGGCGGCACCGCACGAGGCAGGGCCCGGACCGCGACGCACGGCTCCGGGCCCTGCTGCCGTATCCGGGCTCTCCTGCCGTACTCGGGCGCGGCCGGTCCTGCTCAGCTCGCCGCCGGGCACCCGCGCCTCAGCCGACCACCCGGAGCAGCCGCAGATTCGGCGGCCCCGTCATCGCTACCACCCCGAGCCGCACCAGCAGCTCAGCACGTTCCCCGTGCCCAGCCCGGGCGACACCGCAGCCAGGGGCGGCACCGCGGCAGAGGAAGTGGACACCGCCGCCGAGCGCGCGCCGGGCCCGAGATGTGCCCGGGGCGTTTCCGCAGGTACCGTCCGCTGCATGGACAGCCGTACGGACAGCACATTCGACAGCCAGGGCGCGGGCATCACCGTTCAGCGGGCGCTGGAGCTGCCCGGGCTGCGCAGCGGGCTGCCGGAGATCCTGGCGGGCGCCGACCGGCTGCAGCGGACCGTGCGGTGGGTGCACGCGGGCGAGGTCCCGAACATCGCCTCCCTCCTCAAGGGCGGCGAACTCCTGCTCACCACGGGCTACGGCCTCGGTACGCGCCCGGCGGAGCAGCGCGCGTTCGTCCGCACCCTCGCCGAACGGGGCATCGCCGCCCTGGTCGTCGAACTCGGCCCGCGTTTCACCCGGCTCCCCGCCACCCTCGTCGAGACGGCCCGGGCGACCGGCCTCCCGCTGGTCCAGCTGCACCGCGAGGTGCCGTTCGTCGCGGTCACCGAGGAGATCCACACCGAGATCGTCAACGGCCACTACGCGCTGCTCCAGCAGGCCGAGGAGGTCCACCGCCGCTGTACGGAGGCCCTGCTGGGCGGCGGTGGAATCCCCCAAGTCCTGGGCATCCTGGCCGACTTCAGCGGTAACCCGGTCTTCCTGGAGACACCGGACGGACAACTCCTCTACGCGGCGGGGTCCGGACCCGAGGGCGCCGACCCGCTCCAAGTGTGGGAGGGGCTGCGCGGCCAGCACAAGGACGCCTCGCCGCCCGCCGGTTCGGTGGTCGTGGACGTGCCCGGGGGCGGTCCCGGTACGGGTTCGGTGCGGGCGCGGATCGTGCTGCTTCCAGTACGGGCACCGCTCGCCCCCGTGCACCGCATCGCCGCCGAACGGGCCGCGGGCATCCTCGCCGTGGTCCTGATGCAGGCCCGCCAGGAGGAGGAGCTGGCGGCACGCGGACGCGGCGACTTCCTCACCGACCTCGCCGAGGGCCGCATCGCCGCCGAGGACGCCCCGGCACAGGCCCGCGTGCTGGGCTTCAAGCCCGGCACCAGCCCGCTGCTGCCGGTGGTGATGCGGCTGGGCGACGCGCTGGCCGCGCCCGGCGGCGGCTGGGCGGTCCTGGCTCGCGCGGTCGCCGAGGAACTGGCCTCGGTGGGCGTCCCGGTCCTGCTGGGCGTACGACCGGTGGAGGGCCGCGTCCCACTCCTCCTCGGCCTGCGCACGGAGTCGGAGCGATCGGCGGTCGCGGACCGAGTAGCGGCGGCGCTGCGGGCGGGAGTTGAGCGCGCCGGGATGCAACGCCCGGGCGCGCAGCCGCCGATCGTGGTCGTCGGGGTGGCCGGCGGCTGGGCGGCGGCGTCGGCGGGTCTACGGCACGCTGCCGAGACGGCGACGGCGGCACAGGGCCTGTCCGACCGCCCCTGGTACGACGCCCGGCGCCTGGACATCGAGCTGCTGCTGTGGCGACTGCGCGACCACCCGGACCTGGCGGCCTTCGTGGACCGCGCGATCGGCCCGCTCCGCGACCACGACAACCGCTCCAAGCCGCCCCTGCTGCCCACCCTGGAAACGTACTTGGCGCACGCGGGCCGCAAGGCGGAGACGGCCCGCGAGCTGCACCTCAACCGGCAGACCCTCTACAACCGCCTCGCCCGGATCGGGGAGTTGCTCGGCACGGACCTCGAAGACCCGCAGACGGTACTGGCGTTGAGCCTCGCGCTGCGCGCACGCAGGCTCGTCCCCTAAGGAGCCGTTCTCAGGTCAGCGGCAGGGGCTGGGTCAACTCGTCGTAGACGCTCAGCACTTGGGCGACGGTCTCGTCCTCCGTGGGCCAGGTGGCCGCCTGCCGGGCGCCCTTCTCCCGCAGCAGCTCCCGGCGTTCGGGGTCGCGCAGCAGTCCGGTGACCGCGTCGGCGAGGGCCTTCGCGTCGCCGTAGGGCACGAGTTCGGCGGCGTCGCCGACGAGTTCGGGGATGCCGCCGACGGCGGTCGCGACGAGCGGCACGCGTGCGTGGAGGGCCTCCTGGGCGATCACCGAGCGGGACTCCCAACTGCTGGGCAGGAGTGCGAGATCGGCGGCGGCGAGGAGTTCGCCGACATCGTCGCGCCGCCCGATGAGCCGCACCGGCAGTTCCTCGTCCTCGATCCGCCGCTGCAACTCGCCCCGCAACGGCCCCTCCCCCGCGATCACGAGCAACGGCGTCGGATCGAGGCGGCACCATCCGCGCGAGGCATCCAGGAGCGTGTCGTAGCCCCGCTGCCGGTCGAGGGAGCCGACGGCGATGAGCAACGGGCGGTCGGTGACACCGAGTTCGGCCCGGAGCTTGGGACTCAGCCGATCGGGATCGTCATGGTCCACGGCGGCTCGGCGGGGCCCGGGCAGCGCGACGGCGGCGAGGCGGGCGTCCCGGGCGCCGGTCCGCCGGGCCCGGTCGACCAGATCGGAGGTAGTGCCCAGCACGACGACTGCGGCCTTCACGACCCGCCGCTCCAGCAGTCGCAGCAGATGCGCCCGCGCCCCTTCGGCATGGGCGCGGTTGTGCCACGTCACGACGAGCGGGGTGCGGCGGCCGCTGAGGGCGAGGACGGCACGGAAGGAGGCGTGCAGCCCGTGCGCGTGGACCAGGTCGGCGTCCGCGCAGGCCGCCCGCAGCGCGGCCACGGACGCCGGGTCGCTGCTGCGCGGTACGTGCACGTGTTCGGCACCGGCGCCCGTGAAGTCGTAGGTGTGATCGGCCTCGACGGGGGCGCACACCGTCACCCGCACGCCCCGTGCGACGAGCCCGGAGGCCAGGGAGCGCACATGCGCGCTACTGGCGGCATTGCCTCCGCCGAGCACCTGCACGGTGCGCAGCGGCGACTGGCCGTGCGGTGAGTGGCTGCTCACGGGGGTCACGTGGCCGGGGCTCCTGGTTCGGCGACGGGCGGTCACGAAGAAAGTACAGAAGGATCGGGCGGAGGGGGTGTACCGCACGCTTCCTACGCGTTCCGTCTCAAGGATGCCAGCACGTACGGGTGTTCCGGCAACGCCGGGAGGTGTGGGGGCCGTGTGGAAGGGCAACAGGGGCACGGGTATCACCCGTACGAGTGAGGGGTCGGCGCGTTTGGGACGGGCTCCCCCGCTCAACCCACCCGCGCCGGCTCGCTCACCTTGTCGCCGTACACCGCCGCGGCCACCACGGCGGCGGCATGCGCCACCAGCCCCGCCCGCCCGTTGCCGGCGACGACAGCCGCGCCGGGTGCCGCGCCGAGCGCGTGTGCCCCCGCGTCGCCGATCATCGTCCGGCAGTACGGCACCGGCGGCTCCGATGGTGGCGGCGGCCAGTTCCGCTCCGGGTCCCCGGCGCGGCAACCCCGGTGCCGCGAGGGCGAGTACGGCACCGGCGGCCCGGCCGGGGCGTACGTCCACGAGGTTGACGAAGTGGGCCGCCCCGGCGATCACCACACCCGCGAGCACCTTGTCGAGCGGCCGCTCCTTGAGCAGCGCCCCGGCGACGAGCCCGGCGGCCGAGATCCCGAACAACTTGACTGCCCCACTGGTGACTTCACCGTCCCGGAGGGCGGAGAGATGCGCCCGGACACCGCGCCGGGGATCGCCCGCGCCGACGGCATCGTCGTAACCACCACACGCGCCCGCCGCGAGGACCGCGAACCCGGCCGCCGGGCGGTCCGGCGGGGCGGCGTGGGCGGCTCCGGCGACGGTGGCCGGGGCCGCGTACAGGTCGACGGTCCGGCCGGCGTGGTTCTTCCGCTCCCAGCCGTCGCCAAGTCCCTTGCTGCGCAAGGCGACCAGGGTCGTGCGGGTGACGGCCGCGGCGAGGGCGAGGGAGGTGGTGCGGGACGTGCGTACGGTGATCCGGCCACCGTACGCGGAGCGCGCGCTACCCGTCCGCCCGTGCTGTGGCCAGCAACTCCTCCGCGTGCGCGCGGGCCGTCTCCGAGTCCTCCTGGCCGGCCAGCATCCGGGACAACTCCCGTACGCGGTCCTCGCCTTCGAGGACCTTCACGCCGGAGCGGGTGACGGACCCGTCGTTGGTCTTCTCGACCAGCAACTGCCGGTCGGCGAAGGCGGCGACCTGAGGCAGGTGCGTGACGACGACGACCTGCGCGGTCTTCGCGAGCTTCGCGAGCCGCCGCCCGATCTCGACCGCCGCCTTGCCGCCGACACCGGCGTCGACCTCGTCGAAGAGGTAGGTCGGCACGGGATCGGTCCCCGCGAACACGACCTCCACGGCCAGCATCACGCGCGACAGCTCACCGCCGGACGCGCCCTTGGCGATGGGCCGCGGCGGAGCGCCCGGATGCGGGGCGAGGAGCAACTCGACCTCGTCGACGCCGGACGGGCCGTAGGAGACCGCACGTCCCCCGACCTCGACGCCCTCCGGGTCCTCGGTCTGCCGGATCTCGAACGACACACGCGCGTGCGGCATCGCGAGGGAAGCAAGCTCGGCGGTGACGGCCGCGGCGAACCGCTCGGCGGCTTCGGTCCGCGCATCGGTCAACGCCTGTGCGAGGCCGCCCAGTTCACCCCGCAGGGCATCCCGCTCGGCGGTCAGCTCGTCGATGCGGTCGTCGTCGCCGTCGAGCTCGTTCAGCCGCGAGGCACCCTGCTCGGCGTACGCGAGCACGGCGGTGATGTCCTGGCCGTACTTCCGCGTGAGCGCGTTGAGGGCGGCCCGGCGTTCCTCGACGGCGGCCAGCCGCAGCGGATCGGCGTCCAGGTCGTCGGCGTAGCCCGCCAACTCCCCCGCCACATCGCCCAACAGGATGCCGATCTCACCGATCCGGTCGGTGAGCGAGGCCAGCTCGGAGTCGTGTGACCGTACGGCCTCCAGGGCCCGCTGCGCGCCCGCGACGAGGGTCGCCGCCTCGATGCCCTCGGGGTCCTCGGGGTTGCCGGCGAGCGCGGCGTGAGCGGCCGTGGCGGCGGACGCCAACGCCTCGGCGTGCCCGAGCCGTTCGGCCTCGGCGGCGAGTTCGACGTCCTCCCCGGGGCGCGGCTCCACGCCCGCGATCTCGTCGAGCCCGTACCGCAGCATGTCGGCTTCCTGGGCCCGTTCACGCGCGCGCGTGGTGATCTCGTCCAGCTCGACGGCGACGGCCCGCAGCCGCCGATACGCCTCGCCGTACTTGGCCAACGGTCCGGTGACGGCGTCTCCGGCGTACCGGTCGAGCGCCTGCCGCTGCCGGGACTGTTTCAACAGCCCCTGCTGATCGGTCTGCCCGTGCACGGCCACGAGGTCGTCGGCCAGCTCGGCGAGCAGCCCCACCGGCACGGAACGCCCGCCCAGGTGCGCCCGGGAGCGCCCCTCGGCGGAAACGGTACGGCTGATGAGCAGCGTCCCGTCGTCCAACTCGGCGCCCGCCTCCTCGGCCCGCAGGATGGCAGAGGCGCCCGGAGGCACGGAGATCCGCCCCTCCACGACCGCGTTCTTCGCCCCGATCCGCACCAGCGCCGGGTCCGCCCGCCCTCCGAGCAACAGCCCGAGGCTGGTGACGACCATGGTCTTGCCCGCACCCGTCTCACCCGTCACCGCGGTGAACCCCGGCGACAACTCGACGACAGCGTCGTCGATGACTCCGAGCGACCGTATCCGCATCTCTTCCAGCACGGTGAAGACCTTACGAGGTAGGGCGGGAGAAGCGCGAGGCACCCTGTCACCCGGGGGAGTGGACCCACCTTCTTTTTGGGGGCGCGGGGAGCTGCGCGCTCAGCCCCCACCGGCCGTCACTTAGTGAGGAGCCCCCCGCCACCCAGAAACAGGCAGAGCGAACTTCGCAACAAGCCGATCGGTGAACGACGCATGATGCAGCCGAGCAAGCCGTACAGGAACAGCCCCCCGCCTGACCTCAACCCTCGCCCCCGCAGGCAACTCAACAGTCCGCCGCCCGTCACACCACAGAACCCCCGGGGGGATGTGCGGCAACACCTCAACGGCAAGCACAGAATCCGGCGACGTAACCAAGGGCTTGGCGAACAGCGCATGCGCACTGATCGGCACCATCAACAACGCCTCAACCTCGGGCCACACCACAGGCCCACCCGCGGAGAACGCATACGCCGTAGACCCGGTAGGAGTCGCACAAACGATCCCGTCACACCCGAACCCCGTGACCGGCCGCCCGTCAATCTCCAGCACGACTTCGAGCAACTTCTCCGCGCCGGCCTTCTGCACCGCCGCCTCGTTCAGCGCCCAGTCCGTATGCACGATGTTCCCGTTCTTGTGAACGACGACATCGACGGTCATCCGCTCCTCGACCTCGTAGGCCCGCGTGACCACCCGGTCCACGACCTTGTCGAGATCGTCCCGCTCGGCCTCCGCGAGGAACCCCACGCTGCCGAGGTTGACGCCGAGCATCGGCACCCCGGACGCCCGCGCGAACTCCGCGCCGCGCAGCAGCGTGCCGTCGCCGCCGAGGACGATGAGCAGCTCGCAGCCCTCAAGGCACTGCGGGGTGGCCTCGGTGACCGTCTCCACCTCGTCCGGCAACGGCAGGTCGCGTGCCTCGTACTCCAGGACGCGCACTCCGATGCCGGACTGCAACAGCCCCTTGACGACCAGTTCGGCACTCCGGATGGCCGCAGGCCGACCCGTGTGCGCGAGCAGGAAAACAGTACGAGCTCGGTTCTGTGTCAACGCGGCCCCTCCGCCACTGCACGGTCAACATCGGCCGGGTCCAGTTCGGGTGCGCCGGCCCGCAGCCACAGAAAGTACTCGACATTCCCGGAGGGCCCGGGCAGCGGACTGGCGGTGACGCCCTCCACCCCGAGCCCCAGTTCGGCGGCCCGCCGGGCGACACCGCGTACGGCCTCGGCCCGGAGTTCCGGGCTGCGTACGACACCGCCGCTCCCCAGCCGTTCCTTCCCCACCTCGAACTGCGGCTTGACCATCATCACCAGGTCCGCGTCCGGCTTCGTGCACCGCGCCAGGGCGGGCAGCACCAGCCCGAGCGGGATGAAGGACAGATCCCCCACGACTAGATCCACAGGCTCCCCATCGATCGCTTCAAGCGTCAACTCGCGTACGTTCGTACGGTCCTTGACGGTGACGCGTTCATCGCTCTGAAGAGACCACGCGAGTTGCCCGTACCCGACGTCGACCGCCACGACCTGTGTGGCACCCGCGCGCAGCAGCACATCGGTGAAGCCCCCGGTGGACGCGCCGGCGTCCAGCGCCCGCCGTCCCTCGACCACGAGCCCCCGCGGTACGAAGACCTCCAGCGCGCCCGCGAGCTTGTGGCCGCCCCGCGACACGTAGTCGGGGTCTCCGTCGTCCTGGACGACCACGATGGCCGCCGCCGTCTCCACCTGGGTGGCGGGCTTGGTCGCGACGGTCTTGCCCACGGTGACCCGGCCGGCGGCGATCAACTGGCTCGCGTGCTCCCGCGACCGCGCGAGCTTCCGTCGGACCAGCTCGGCGTCGAGACGTCGGCGTGCCACTCCTGCCACGTTCGGTTCAGCTCCTAGTGCCATACGTCGATGGGGGCGCCGGAGGTCCCGGGCGGGCGTCGAGCGCGGTGAGCGCGTCGCGCAGCCCCCGGTGTACATCCTCGTACACCTCTACATGTCCGTCCGTGGCGAGGTGGTCGGTGTCGGCCAGACGCCCGAGCTGGGCGTCGACGTCGGCGTCACCGCTCGGGGCGCGGTCCACGTTCAGGGGCGCGGGGGCGGCGGGGTCGTACGTGGGCTCCGCCTCCGGAACGGCCTCCGGAACGCCCTCCGGTACAGCCCCGACCCCGGCCTCGGGCAATGAGTCGCTCATGCCCAGACGCTACCCCGAAGGCCTGGGGTAACGTCGATCACGATGGCAACGATCGAAGAGTGCCGTGCCGCACTCGAGAAGCTCTCGGACAACATGCAGAAGGCCGATGGGAATGTCCGCGCCGCCGCGGCCATGGACCGTTCGGTCAGCTGCCGGATCACCGACCTCGACGTCACCTTCGTCGGCCGGCTCACCGGCGGCCGGATCGTGGTGGACGAGACCGTGCAGGGCCTTCCGGCGGAGAAGGCCCAGATCAAGCTGACCATGGCCGGCGACGACCTGGTCGCCATGGTCGACGGCGGGCTGAACTTCGCGAAGGCCTGGGGCTCGGGCCGGGTGAAGCTGGAGGCCAACGTGTTCGACCTGTTCCGCCTCAGGAAGCTTCTGTAGCCACCGCCGCGGCCCCTGCCCCCGCCGTCGCTCCCGCACGCGCGCGTGCCTTGCGCGCGGCCGGCACGACCAACGGTGTCCCCGTCTCCGGGTCGTCGATGACCTGGCAGCGCAGCCCGAAGACCTCCTCGACCAGTTCGGCCGTGACGATGTCGCCCGGCGCGCCCTCCGCGATGACCGCGCCCTCCCGCAGCGCGATGAGGTGGGTGGCGTACCGGGCGGCGTGGTTGAGGTCGTGCAGCACCGCGACCAGCGTGCGGCCCTGCTCCTCGTGCAGCTCGGCGCACAGGTCGAGGACGTCGATCTGGTGCTGGATGTCCAGATAGGTGGTCGGCTCGTCGAGCAGCAGCAGGGGCGTCTGCTGGGCCAGCGCCATCGCGATCCACACACGCTGCCGCTGCCCGCCGGACAGTTCGTCGACATAGCGATCGGCGAGCTCGGCGACACCGGTCTGCGCCATCGACTCCTGTACGACCCGCTCGTCCTCGCCCGACCACTGGCGCAGGATGCCCTGGTGCGGGTACCGGCCGCGGCCCACGAGGTCGCCGACGGTGATCCCGTCGGGCGCGATGGACGACTGCGGGAGCAGGCCCAGGGTGCGCGCGACCTTCTTCGCCGGCATCGACTGGATGACCTGCCCGTCGAGCAGCACCCGGCCCTCGGTCGGCTTCAGCATCCGGGACAGGGCGCGCAGCAGCGTGGACTTGCCGCACGCGTTGGGGCCGACGATCACCGTGAAGGAGTTGTCGGGTATCTCCACCGACAACTCGCGTGCGATGACGCGCTGGTCGTAGGCGAGGGTGACGTTCTCGGCGGACAGGCGGTTCACGGTGCTCCTTCGGTTGTTCTCGTTCGCCGAGGCGTTCGTAGAGGACTTCGGAGAGGCGCTCACTGGGACGTTCGTGGCGGCGTTCGTGGTGCTGCTCGCGGCGGCGTTCATATCCGGCCCGCCTTGCGCTCGGTGACCAGGAGCCACAGCAGGTAGACCCCGCCGAGGACTCCGGTGACCACGCCGACGGGCAACTGGTCGGCGCCGAACGCCCGTTGGGAGGCCCAGTCGGCGGTGACCAGCAGGGTGGCGCCCATGCACAGCGAGGGCACCAGGTTCGGGCCCGGCGAGCGGGTCAGGCGCCGGGCGAGCTGCGGTGCCGTGAGCGCCACGAAGCCGACGGGTCCGGCGGCGGCGGTCGCGGCCGAGGTGAGCAGCACGGCGGCCACCATGAGCAGCAGCCGTACGCGCTCGACGCGCACCCCGAGGGCGTACGACACGTCGTCGCCCATCTCCATCATCCGCAGCCCGCGCGCGTTGGCGAGGACGAGCGGCAGCAGTACGGCGCACAGCGCGAGGAGTGGCCAGACCTGGGTCCAGTCACGGCCGTTGAGGGAACCGGTCATCCAGACGACCGCGCGGGCCGCGTCGACGAGGTCGGCCTTGGTGAGCAGATAGCCGTTGACCGCGGTGACGACGGCGGAGACGCCGATGCCGACCAGGACAAGGCGGTACCCGTGCACCCCCTGCTTCCAGGCGAGCAGATAGATCGCCAGCCCGGTCACCAGACCGCCGATCAGCGCCCCGAGGGTGACGGCTGTCGCGCTGCCGGAGAACAGCACGATCATGACGAGCGCCCCGGCGGTCGACCCCTGCGAGAGGCCGAGCACGTCCGGACTGCCCAGCGGATTGCGGGAGATGGACTGGAACAGCGCACCGCCGAGCCCGAGCGAGGCCCCGACCAGCAACCCGACGAGGACGCGCGGCAGCCGCAGCTCGTTGACGATGAACTCCTGACCCGGATCACCGCCCCCGAACAGCGTCTTGAGGACGTCACCGGCCGAGATCGGGAAGTCGCCGGTACCGATCAGCACGACACTCGCGGCGAGCGCGCAGAGCAAGAGAAGGACGACGACCGTGAAGGCGCGGAGGTCGAGGCGGAGGGAGAGGTCGCCGGTCCGGACAGTCCGCGTACGGAGAGCCCGAGCCGGGGCGGCCTGCGCAACTGGGCCGTCCTGCGCCGTCGTTGAAGAGGGATTCACAGCTGAGTCGTCCTTCGCCGCCGCACGAGATAGATGAAGACCGGCCCGCCGATGATCGCGGTGACGATGCCGACCTGGAGCTCCGCGGGCCGCGCGATCAACCGGCCCAGGACGTCCGCGCCGAGCAGCAGCACGGGCGACAGGATCGTGGCGTACGGCAGGATCCAGCGCAGGTCGGGGCCGGTGAAGGAGCGCACCACGTGCGGCACCATCAGGCCGACGAACACGATCGGGCCGCAGGCGGCGGTCGCCGCCCCGCACAGCACGGTCGCGGAGAGCATGGCGAGCGCCCGGGTCCGGTTGAGGTTGGCGCCGAGGGCGCGGGCGGTGTCGTCGCCCATCGCCACCGCGTTCAGCGGCCGGGCGAGCAGCAGGGCGACGACCGTGCCGACCGCGAAGAACGGGGCGACCTGCGTGATCGTCGAGCCGGTGGCCGAGGCCAGTGAACCGACCGTCCAGAAGCGCATCTTGGAGAGCGCCGCGTCGTCCATGATCATGACGGCTTGGAGATAGCCGTAGAGCGCGGCACTGATCGCGGTACCGGCGAGTGCGAGGCGCACGGGTGTGGCGCCCCGGCTGCCGCCCAGGAACCAGACCAGCGCGCCGACCACGGCCGCGCCCGCGAAGGCGAACCAGACGTAGCCGCTCAGGCTCGTCACACCGAAGTAGGTGATCGCGGTGACGACCGCGGCCGAGGCGCCGGCGTTGATGCCGAGCAGGCCGGGGTCCGCGAGGGGGTTGCGGGTGAGCGCCTGGAGGACGGCACCGGACAGGCCGAGCGCGGCACCGGCGAGCAGCCCGAGGACCGTACGGGAGATCCGGTCGCCGACCACGACGTCCGCGTACGTCCCCGAGTCATGGAACAGGCCGTGCCACACATCCCCCAACGGCAGCGATTTCGCGCCGATCGCGATGCTCGCCAGGGCCACTAGGACCAGGAGCGCCACGGAGGCGAAGAGCCCAAGGACACGTATCGCCCGGCGGGTTGGGGGCGCGGGGGCGGTCTCCGCGCGCTGTTCTGGGGGACTGTCGACCAACACGAGGTTAGGTTAGCCTACCCTCGCATTCGACCCGAAGGGCGAGTCCCTCTTCACCGCCGTTCAGAACCCCTGGATGCCGAGCCCCCGCCTCCCCCGCGTCACAGCCCCAGCCGGGCGAGCGCCTTCTCTCCGTCGAGCGTGCAGGAGCCGTCCCCGGCCGCCGTCCAGGCCGCCGCGCAGAGCGCCCGGAGCCCGTCCAAAGGCTCACCCTCGCCGTCGAGTTCCAGCCGGTCACGGCCCGCCGTCGCCGTCCAGCCACCGCACCGGAAGCTGTCTCCCGCCTCGCTGACCTCGGGCTGCCCGGTGAGCATGCCCCGCAGATCGGCGTCGACGTACGTCGGCCGGTGCTGCGGCGGCGCGGCGAGCAACTGCGCGCCGTCCGTCACACCCGTCAGGACGAGCAGCGAATCGACATCCCCGTTGAACGCCCCCTCGATGTCCGTGTCCAGCCGGTCCCCCACCACCAACGGCCGCTCGGCGCCCGTCCGCAGGATCGTCTCCTTGTGCATGGGCGGCAACGGCTTGCCCGCCACCTGCGGCTCGGCCCCGGTCGCTATCCGTACGACCTCCACCGCCGCGCCGTTGCCCGGTGCGATGCCGCGCGCGCTCGGGATCGTCAGGTCGGTGTTGGACGCGAACCACGGCACCCCGCGCGCGATGGCGTAGCAGGCCTCCGCGAACCGCCCCCAGGCCAGGTCGGGCCCGCCGTAGCCCTGCACGACCGCCACCGGCTCGTCGTCCGCCGAGTCGACGGGCTCAAGTCCGCGCTCGCGCAGCGCGACCCGCAGACCCTCTCCGCCGATCACCAGCACGCGGGAGCCTGCCGACACCTGCTCGCTGATCAGCCGGGCGACGGCCTGCGCGGAGGTGATGACGTCGTCCGGCCCGGTCGGTATGCCCAGTTCGGTGAGATGGTCGGCCACCGTGTCGGGCGTCCGCAGCGCGTTGTTGGTGACGTAGGCGAGACGCATGCCGCCCGCGCGGGCGGTGGCGAGCGAATCGACGGCGTGGGCGATCGCGTTGCCCCCCGCATACACCACCCCGTCGAGGTCGAGCAGCGCCGTGTCGTACGCCTCGCTCAGGGCCCGGCCACTGCCCTCGGGCCTCGTCCTGACGCTCTGGCTCATTCCACATCGCTCCTCGTTCGATCGCTTTCACCCGATCATCCCGCATGCCACTGACACACGTACGATGCCGGGATGAACACCGCAGGTCACTCGGAAGCAACGGAGCGCCGAGGCCTGGAACTCACCCCGTTCCGAGGCCTTCGCTACGACCCCGACCTGGTCGGCAGCCTGGCCGCCGTGACGTCCCCACCGTACGACGTCGTCGTACGCCCCGACGGCCTGCACCACCTCCAGGACGCCGACCCGCACAACATCGTCCGGCTGATCCTCCCGCAGGCCACCACCGCCGACGCCCGCAACGAACAGGCCGCCGACACCCTGCACCGCTGGCTCTCCGAGGGAGTCCTCACCACCGACCCCGAGCCCGGCCTGTACGTCTACGAACAACGCGACGGCAACGGCCTGCTGCAACGCGGCATCATCGGCGCCCTGCGCCTGTCGGACCCGTCGGAGGGCGTGGTCCTGCCGCACGAGGACGTCATGCCGCACGTGGTGGCGGACCGAGCGGCCCTCATGCGGGCCACCTCGGCGAACCTGGAGCCCCTGCTCCTCACCTACCGAGGCAACGGCACCCCGTCCGACACGACGACGGTGGTCGAACGCATCGCGGAGGACCCCGCACTGCTCTCGACAACCACGGAGGACGGCTACAGCCACCGCCTCTGGTCGGTCACCGACCCCACCGACCTGGCCCGCATCCAGACGGACCTGGCCCACCACCAGGCCCTGATCGCCGACGGCCACCACCGCTGGGCGACGTACCGACGTCTACGCGCGGAGCACCCCTCCCCCAGCCCCTGGGACTACGGCCTGGTCCTCCTGGTCGACACGGCCCGCTACCCGCTCCGCGTCCGCGCGATCCACCGCCTCCTGCACGGCGTCCCGGTGTCCGACGCCCTGGCGGCCCTCGACGGCCTGTTCCGCGTACGGCACCTGGAACTACCCCTCCCGGAAGCCCTGGAGGTCCTCGCCGACGCGGCCTGCGCGGGCAACGCGTTCCTCCTCGCCGGCGACGGCGCCTTCCACCTGGTCGACCACCCGGACCCGGACCTCCTGGCCCGTACGATCCCGGCCGACCACCCGGCGGCCTGGCGCACCCTGGACGCGACGGTCCTGCACGCCACGCTCCTCGACCACGTCTGGCACATCCCCGAGGACTCCCCGGCCCACATCGCCTACATCCACGACACCGCCGCCACGGTCCGCAAGGCCGAACGCGACGGCGGTACGGCCGTGTTGATGCACCCCGTCCGCGAGGAGGTCGTACGCGACCTGGCCCGCCAGGGCGTCACGATGCCCCGCAAGTCGACGTCCTTCGGCCCCAAGCCGGCCTCGGGTCTGGTGCTGCGCGCGCTGGACGTCTGAGACGACGCCACCAACCCCGGAAACAGGAAAGGGCGGGACCCCGTTGCCGGGGTCCCGCCCTTGTCACTGACGTCGTGCGGAGTCGTCAGTCCTTGTCGCCTTCTTCTTTTACGACACTTTCCTTGACGACGTCTTCCTTGACGACGTCTTCCTTGGCTTCGACTTCGGCTACGGCTTCGGTCTCGACCTCGTCGTCCGCCTCGGCTTCCGCCGCGACGTCCTCGATGTCGTCGACCTCGTCGTCCTCGTCTTCGTCGTCGTCCACGATGTCGGCTTCCGCCTCGTCGGCCGCGGGGGCCTCCTGGGGCTCGGTCACATCGTCGCGCTCGTCGTCCTCGTCATCGTCGTCGACGAACGCGTCGACGAACGCGACACCGTCCATCTCGGCGAGCCGGTCCGACGCGTCCGTGCTGCCGTCCTTGTCGGACTCCACGGCCTTGGCGAACCACTCCCGCGCCTCGACCTCACGCCCGGCGGCGAGCAGGGCGTCGGCGTAGGCGTACCGGAGTCGCGCGGTCCACGGCTGCACGGTGTTCGAGGCCAGCTCGGGACTCTGCAACGTGACGATGGCCGCGTCGAGCTGGTCCATGTCACGCCGGGCGCCGGCCGCGACGAGCCGCATCTCCACCTGGCCGGCCTTGTCGAGCTTGTGCACCTCGGCGGCCCCGGCCATCTCCAGCGCCTTCTCGGGACGCCCGAGACCACGCTCGCAGTCGGCCATCACGGGCCACAGGTCCACGCTGCCGGTCATGCGCCGGGCAGCCCGGAACTCGGCCAGCGCCTCGCTGTACTTCTGGTTCGCGTACGCGGCGAACCCGGCCGCCTCACGTACGGCGGCGACGCGCGACGCCAGTCGCAGGGCGATCTTGGAGTAGGCGTAGGCGCCCTCGGGGTCCTCGTCGATGAGCCGGGCGACCATCACCAGGTTCTTGGAGACGTCCTCCGCGAGCCCCTTCGGCAGACTCATCAGCTCCTGCCGTACGTCCTTGTCGATCTCCTCGCCCGTGACGTCCTCGGGGATCGGCAGCCGCTTGATCGGCTCACGGTCGCGGTCACGCTCCCGCTCGTCACGGAACCGGCTGCCGCCACCACGGCGGTCGTCGCCCCGACGGTCGTCACGCCGGTCATCGCGGCGGTCGTCGCGACGGGGGCCCCCGCGGTCGTCGTCACGCCGGAACGCCGGCCGCTCACCGCGGCTGTCGTCCCGACGGAACCCTCCGGGACGGCTTCCGCGATCGGCACCGCGGTCATCGCGACGGGGACCGGACGGGCGGTCGTCACGACGCGGGCCGGCAGGACGGTCATCGCGGCGCGGAGCCGCAGAACGGTCGTCACGCCCACGGAAACCACCGCGATCGCCACTGCCACGGTCGTCGTCACGCCGGAAGGCAGGACGCTCGCCACGGTTGTCACGATCGTCGCGACGGAACGGCGGACGCTCACCACGATTGTCGTCACGACGGAACGCCGGACGCTCACCACGGTCATCACGACGCGGACCGGACGGACGGTCGTCGCGGCGGGGGTAGCTGCCACGGTCACCGCGGTCGTCGTCACGCCGGAAAGCGGGACGGTCACCGTCACGGCGGTCGTCCCTACGGTCATCACGACGGAAGGGCGGACGCTCGCCGCCACGATTGTCGCTGCGGTCATCACGCCGGAACGCGGGGCGCTCGCCACGGTTGTCGTCACGGCGGAAACCACCGGGACGCCCTCCGCGCTCGCCACCACGGTCATCACGACGGGGACCAGCCGGCCGGTCATCACGACGGGGACCAGCGGGACGGTCATCGCGACGCGGGCCGGCGGAACGGTCGTCACGCCCACGGAAACCACCGCGGTCGCTGCTGCCACGGTCTTCGCTACGGCGGTCATCGCGACGATCGTCACGGCGGGGGGCGCCGCCACGGTCACCGCGGTCGTCGTCACGCCGGAAGGCAGGACGCTCACCCCGGTTGTCACGGTCGTCGCGACGGAACGGCGGACGCTCACCGCGATTGTCGTCACGCCGGAAACCACCACCGCTACCGCCACCGCGGTTGTCGTCACGGCGGAAGGGCGGACGCTCGCCCCGGCTGTCATCGCGCCGGAAACCACCGCGATCGCCACGGTTGTCGTCGCGACGCTCACCTCGGTTGTCGCTGCGGTCGTCACGCCGGAACGCGGGGCGCTCGCCACGGTTGTCGTCACGGCGGAAACCACCGGGACGCCCTCCGCGCTCGCCACCACGGTCATCACGACGGGG